>JAYURB010000207.1:0-9369 GCA_043756425.1 Bacteroidota bacterium | reverse complement strand
GATTTGGAACATGTACCGGAAGCAATGATTAACAGGTTAAAACATTATTTTCTTACCTATAAAAATATTCCGGGAACGGATATGCCTACGGTTGAGATTTTAAATTTTTATGGAAAAGAAGAGGCGCATGAAGTTATTAAGACGTGTATTGCAGATTACAAGGCAAAATTTGGGGTATCATAGCCTTAGAGATTGTTGAATAGATTACAATCATGCTTCAATGAGAAATAGAGCTTTTCTCGATAACCACTCAGGATTGCCACGCATGCACGAATATATTCGTGCATGCGTGACAATTATCTTTAGGGAGAGTAAAATATTCCAATCGTAATTAATCAGAATTTTACTGATAAAAAAAATTAACTGTGTAAAGCAGAAAAATTATTTTTTACAAAAGCAATCATTTCATTTTCTGTGAAACGGTCACCGCTTTTAACAACAATTTCTTTTGAGCTGAAATGTTTATTTTCGTGCATGAAGTTTTTTAACTCTTCCTGCGCTTTTCCAGGACCAAAAAGCAAGATTGCATCATACCCTTGAATGTGGTTGGTTATTTCTTCAAAGTATTTGTGTAATTCCTGCGCTGTTTTATTATTGTGTGTTTTTTCACTGGATCCATGATCTTTATGATGCTTGTTCACAATTTTTTCAGCTATTGTGAATTGGCCGTGAATACTTTTATCAGCAGTACTGATTACAAGGGCTTCTCCATGATCCACCCAGACTCCGGTTACTTTTTTATTTGTATAACTCATATATTTTATTTTTTACAAAGGTATGTAATTGATGTTTAATTAAAATGATTTATATCATATAGAAATTTAATAATGGAAAAGCGGTTTTCCGGCGATTTTCACTTTATTCTAAAACTACTTTGTCCTTACGATGAAGTATGGAAAACAAGACACTTGTAAGAAGAATCCCGCCAATTACTGAAAGAGATACAGTGATAGGGATTTTATAAAAATCCACGAGTATCATTTTAACACCTACAAATACCAATATTGCTGCAAGTCCATAATGCAGGTATTTAAATAAATCCATTATTCCCGATAATGCAAAATACAAAGAACGAAGTCCAAGGATTGCAAATACATTGGATGTGTAAACGATGAAAGCATCATTGGTTATGGCGAGAATAGCAGGGATAGAGTCAACGGCAAATATTAAATCGGTGGTTTCAATCAGTAACAGTACAATGAAAAGTGGAGTAGCGGTTCGTTTTCCATTTTCAATTATCCAGAATTTATTACCATGATATTTACTTGTTGCCGGGAAAAACCTTCGAAACAATTTTACTACAGGATTATGTTCAGGATCGATTTTTGTTCCCTTATTAATTGCAAGTTTAATTCCTGTAATAATCAGAAAGCCTCCAAATACGTATATGATCCAATGGAACTTGGAAATTAGCGCAATACCGGCTACTATAAAAATAGCACGCATTATCAAAGCGCCTATAATACCCCAAAACAATACTCTATGCTGATACAAAGGAGGCACTTTGAAATAAGAAAACAGCAGAATAAAGACAAAAATATTGTCTACGCTTAGTGATTTTTCAATGACATACCCTGTTAGAAACTGCATGGCAATTTCACTTCCTCTATAATAATAGATTCCTGCATTAAAAAGTAAGGCAAGGAATATCCATACGCCGCTCCAAATTAGCGCCTCCTTAACTTTTATTTCATGATCTTTTCTGTTAAATACTCCCAGATCAAGGGCAAGCATTAGTAAAACAAATGCATTAAAACCTATCCACAATCCAATTTGCGTCTCCATTATTTTGATTTAGTTATTTCGTTTTTAATTTTATCCGAAATGATTATAAAATCATTTTTCAGTAAATCCATTTTTTGTTCTATAGATTTGAGGTTTTCAATTAGGTCGGAACTGTTTTTGCTTTTTACTTTTAAAAGGGCCATTTCGCGCTCGCTTTCTGACATGCTGTTCATTACTACGCCAATAAACAAATTTATGAAAATCATGGAGCCAAGTAAAATAAATGTAATAAAATAAATAACCGCTGCTGCCGGCTGGCCATTGGATGATTGGCAAAGATGACTGTAGTTTTCATAACCATAATTTGCACAGCCATACATATTTATCTTTAAAATTTCAACCCAACCTTCCAATGTTACTACACTGAATAACGTCAACATAGCTACGTGAAGACTGCCAAAATGAATTGGATCATTTTGACCAAAAATGAAACAACCTGCCACTGCATAAATATAGAATAATAAAGTCAGAAGAATTATTACATAGGAAATAGATGGCAAACTCTTTATTAGTGTGTTAACAAGCAGTTGAAGTTTTGGTAAAACGCTAATTAATCTAAGTACACGCAACAGCCTGACTATTCTCAGCATACTTACGAATCGTAAATCGGATGGTAAGTAACAGAGTACTACAATTATGAAGTCAAAAATGTTCCATGGGTCACGGAAATATTGCTTGGGATTTTTACCTTGCGCTAATAGTTTGAGGATTATTTCTATCGTAAATATTAAAATTATTATTCGATCTAATTTCAGGAAAAGCTGCTCGTATTTATTTAAAATTCCCGAATAGGTTTCAAGACCGGTTAGAATGGCTGACGATATAATTGTTAAAAGTATGCCATATTTGAATAAAGCAGATTCTGTTACTTTTCGGGCAAAGAGAAACATTTTTATAATGGCTTAACTTTAAATCCGGACCAAAGTACTTTTATCACGGGAATAAGTGTTAAAATAAAAAAGCCTAAAACAATGTAACCTATGTAGTCAATAACATTTGGGTGATTCTTTCCTAAGTAATAGCCAAGAGGTATAAGAGATGTTACCCATAAGATACCTCCTGTTATATTTGCTAAAGAAAAATATTTAAAATCCATTTTTGTTATTCCTGCCATAATGGGTGCAAACGTACGTACAATTGGTAAATACCTTCCAAGTATAAGTGTAGCTTTTCCATATTTTAAAAAGAAGGCATTAGTTTTTTCAATATATTTTTTTTTGAAAAAGAAGGAGTCTTTCTTCTGAACAAATATTTTTCCAAAAAACCTGCCTGTAAAATAGCCGGTATAATCCCCCAGGATTGCCGCACAAATTACAGACAGAGTAAGAGTCTCTATACTGACATTCAAATCCTGGGTTCCACAAAGAATTCCTGCTGTAAACAATAAGTAATCTCCCGGCAAAAAGAATCCGAAAAACAATCCGGTTTCGGCAAACACTATTATCAATAACAGTGTTAATCCTCCGTAATGGATTAGTTTTTCGGAGTTCATGAGGGTTTCAAAAAAATCCATCAATTATTATTCTCTGTTTTTTCTTGATAAAATTCTACTTTTCCCGTTTCAAGATTATACATACCACCTACAATAGCAATTTCACCTTTTTCTTCCATTTCTTTTAGTATTGGACTTCTCTCACGAATATCTTTCATAGTCTTAAGTACGTTTTGTTTTGAAACCTCTTCAACAAATTCATGATTTTTGGAATTTTTTTCACCACTTGTTGGTGTGGATTCTACAACCGGTGAAATTTGTTTGATTACACTGGTAAGATTACCCATTTCAACTTTATCGCATGCACCTTTAACGGCTCCGCAGTTGGTATGCCCAACTACAACAATTAATTTTGCACCGGCTGCTTTGCAGGCAAATTCCATACTGCCAAGGATGTCTTCGTTTTCAAAATTTCCTGCAATACGGGCATTGAAGGAATCTCCCATGTTTAGGTCAAAAATTAATTCAGACGATGTTCTGGAGTCTAAGCAGCTAAGGATAACTGCATATGGGTATTGACCTTTTGCAGTTTCTTTTACCTGAGCTTTGTAATTCTTGTTTAACATTTTGTTTTCTACGAAGCGTTTATTTCCATCTTTTAATTTTTGTAGTGCTTGTTTCGGATCCATTGCGGACTGAGATTCTTTTGTTTGTGTACCGGCAGTGGAAATTCCATTTTTACCTTTTGGTAATTCTTTTTCACCGGAAATTACATTATTTGCAATGAAACTTAATCCGATAATTGATAAAATTAATTTGTTAGTTTTCATGGGTTATTGATTCGTTTTGGGGTTAGATTGGGTTTAGAATGATTTATTTTAAATATGATGTTAGTGAATAATTCATGCTGAAATTTAAAACAAACCCTGCAGTAGTTATAACAGCAGGGAATTGTTTAACAAACACAATGCGATGAATTAGTTAATCAGGCAAACATCGTTTCTCGCTCAACTTCTTCTTTTACGATTGTTTTAAGTTTTGGAAGAAATACAAACATCACACCATTCTGTACATGCCAGCTGGCTTGTGACTTATTTATATTATCCGGTAATTCAAACATGCGCATGAATGAATTTCTAAAAGGAATTTCAATGCGATGATATTGCTCTCCTTTATTGTACAATTCCAATTTACGTTCGCCGTTTATCATTAAGGATGTTTCTTTAATGTCAATAAATACATCTTCCGTTTTGTATCCCGGTATTTCAAGTGACATCTCTAAATGAGATTCTGATTCAACCACATTTGCACGCGGGAAGTAGAAATTGTCCTCCAGGTAATTTTCCAGGACCGGAACGTTTTTCACAGGAAGCATTACTTTCTCTGATTTGATAAGCGTGATAAATAGGAATCCATTCTCAATTGTAATGGTTAAGTCTTCTTTTTTAAAAGGTAACTTTATATCATAAACCCAGCGAAACGAACTTATCCGTTCTTTTGAAAGAGGGATTTTTGATTTTTCAGTAGCAGTTTCTTTTCTGCTTCCGGATACACTCAATCTTGAACCCATTGCATATACAGCAATGTCTTCATGAGTATATCCAGGAACTTCGAGAACGATTTTAAGAGTTTCTCTTGTTTCAGAAACGTTTACTGCAGGGAAATTAGAAACCTTATTGAAAGTTTCTTTGTGGTTTGGTTTGCCTTCTATAACAGGAATTAAATTTGAAATTTTCATTTTTATTTTACTTTTTAATTTTAACCTTCAGTTTCCCTGTTGCCGGATGTATTCGTTATTGAATACACGACAAATTAACGGGTCTAACCTTAAACAAATCTTAAAGCCTGATTAAAAAGTCATTAAATACTATAGGGAGGGGAATTTGAGGGAAATGGTGGTCCCCTTATTTACTGCAGTAGAAATCTGAATATCACCGTGATGAAGTTCCACTATTTTTTTAGCTAAAGCCAGACCAAGTCCGTGACCCGGTATTCGTTTTGCATTTTCTGCACGGAGAAGTGGCTTGAAAATATTATTTAAATATTCATCAGGGATGCCAATGCCATTATCTGAAACTGTAAGTTTAATGGTATTTAACTCAATATCCAAAGAGACATCTGCTGTCTTATTACCGGAGAATTTACATGCATTATCCATTAGGTTTATTAAAACAGACTTTAGCAAATGTTCTTTACCAAAAAGTGTTAAGGCTGTTTCTTCGTCAGGGAATTCTCCAAAGTGAATATTAATCTTATAATCATTTTTTCGTTTTAACAATTCTTTACGAGCTTGTAGAAGCAATTCATCCATTCTGACATTTGCGAATTTCATGAGTGAAACATCGCGGTTTGCCAATGTTAAGTCAAAAAGACCCTCTGAAAGGTGGTTTAAATCCCGAATATCATCCAATATTGAATTCAATACTAATTCATATTCAGTGGTCGTACGCTTGTTAAGCAATGTCACTTCAAGTTGAGCCGTAATTGTACTTAGTGGTGTTCGCAGCTCATGGGATGCATTGGAAACAAAGTTGCGTTGTAGTTGAAAAGCAATTTCCAGTCTTGCGAGTAATCTGTTAAAAGTTATTGCGAGATGAGCAATCTCATCTTCGCCATTTCCTTCACTTACTCGGTTATGCAGATTGCTACTTGAAATGGTGTCAACTTCTTTAACGACTTTAGAAATAGGCTGCAGAGCTTTTCCTGCAAAATATCTGCCTGTAATAAAAATTATTACCAGTGACATTAACCACCCTGTTAAAAGAATTAATTTTAACTGATTCAATTCAGTTAGATATTCTTTCTTGGATTCTGCGATGAATACCAATCTGTTTTTGTTTCCACTTAATAATATTCCGTAACTTAAAACAGCATTCGTCGAAGTAAATGCTTCTTTGTTATTGATTACTTCGTTTATGAACTTGTTTTCAAATGGAGGAACGATGCTGTCAAAACTATTGTATTTTATAGAACCATTTTCATCCAGAATTAAAATTTTTTCTTTTAGAATTGAGTTAAGTAAATTTTTATTTATGATTGAAACAAGATCGGAGTTGATAACACCGTCTTTTATGATAAAACTCGAAGTAAGAACTACCTTCTCTTTAAATTTACTCATCGATTCGCGTGCAAGAAAATTGGCTGTCGACAGGTAGATTATTATTGAAAAAAGTAAAAGAAGCGCACCTACAATTAACGTAAATCGAAAAGTAAGTTTATTTTTTATTATCATTCAGCTGCTTCCTTCAGAATATAACCGAATCCGACTTGAGTATGAATTAGTTTATTGGGGAAGTTTTTATCGATTTTTTTTCTTAAAAAATTTACATATACATCAATTACATTGGTTCCTGTATCAAAGTTGATATCCCATACTTTATCGGCTAGTTCTCCGCGTGAAATAACTCGTTTTTTATTTCTTAAAAAATATTCCAGCAATGAAAATTCTTTGGCGGTGAGATCAATGGAATTTCCTCCTCTTTGAACATTTTTTGTATTTAAGTCAAGAACTAAATCGGCAAAACGCAGAACATTGGTTGCTGTATTATCGTCATTATTACGTTTGGATAAGACTTTTACCCTGGCCAACAATTCTAAAAATTCAAACGGCTTTATTAAATAATCGTCAGCACCGGCATCAAAACCATGAAGTTTATCTTCTGTGCTTCCCAGTGCAGTTAGCATGAGAACCGGAGTGTGAATATTGTTTTTTCTTAGTTCAGCACAAATTTCAAAACCATTTTTATAAGGGAGATTTACATCCAGGATTATTACAGAGTAATTTCCGCCTTTGGCGAGTCGCTCTCCTACATTGCCATCGTAAGCAACGTCTGTTTCGAAACCGTTTTCTTCCAAACCTCGTTTTATGAAGGAGATTAATTTGGGTTCGTCTTCAACTATAAGTAATTTCATTTTATCGAATTAAATTATTGATGGTATTCTCAAATCTTTGTAAAGAGGAGAAGTTTGAAGTATAGAAGGGCTTTACAAACGACAAATATCTTTTTTATTAAGGATATCAACGTTTACCCATTTGAAGTTTAATCTCATTTTAATGCAAATAATACTTCCTTCGTATCCAAAAGGCAACATTCACCAATGCAATTAAAGCAGGTACTTCTACTAAAGGGCCTATAACTCCCACAAAAGCCTGACCGCTGTTAATGCCGAAGACTCCAATGGCAACTGCTATGGCTAATTCAAAATTGTTGCCTGCTGCTGTGAAAGCAATGGAAGCACTTTTTGAATAGTCGGCCCCCATTTTTTGTCCTGCAAAAAAACTTACCAGGAACATAATGGCGAAATATATTACTAATGGAATAGCGATGCGAATTACATCTAGAGGGATCTGAACAATTAACTCGCCTTTTAAACTAAACATTACTATAATAGTAAAAAGCAATGCAATGAGTGTTATGGGAGAAACGAATGGAATGAACTTTTTTTGAAACCAGTCAAGTCCCTTTATTTTAATAAGTGCATAGCGGCTAAGTAAACCGGAAGCGAATGGAATTCCGAGATAGATTCCAACACTTTTTGCGATTTCGGAAATCGTAACATTTACTTCCAGTCCTTTAATTCCAAACAGGGGAGGCAGAACGGTAATAAAAATGTAAGCATAAACACTATATAATAATACTTGAAAAATACTGTTCAAAGCAATCAACCCTGCAGCATATTCTCTGTTGCCTTCAGCCAATTCATTCCACACAACAACCATAGCAATACAACGAGCAAGTCCAATGAGAATTAAACCTACCATATATTCAGGATAACCTTGAAGAAAGATTATTGCTAAAACAAACATTACTATGGGGCCAATAATCCAATTGAGCAATAATGAAACGCCTAAAACCTTTGTATCGCGAAATACTTCACCCATGTTTTCGTATTGCACTTTAGCAAGTGGGGGATACATCATTAATATTAATCCAATGGCAAGAGGTATATTTGTTGTACCACTTGAAAGCGAATTAATGAAAGTAGAAGAGGAGGGAAACAAATAACCAATGAATACTCCAATAGCCATTGCTAAAAAGATCCAAAGCGTTAGGTATCGGTCAAGGAAATTTAATTTTTTTCTTTCTAATGCCGGAGCACAATCGTTGTTCGTCATAAATTTTGAAACCTTAATTATTAAAAACGGAATTTCAAGTAACTAATGGAATAAGTATTTAATGTTGGTATCCTGAATTAGTAGGTAAACCTGCTTCTTTCCAGGCATTCATTCCGCCTTCCATATTGGATATATTGGTAAAGCCTTTTGTTTTTAAAAAATCAAAAGCTTCTTGACTTCTGCCACCTTTTTGACAGGCCAGAATAACTTGTTTGTCTTCCGGTATTTCTGTTAAATTGAGTCCAAGATCGCCTAATGGAATATTTTTTACATTTTTTACAGCGTAGGATTTTTCCCCTAATTCTTCGGGATCACGAACATCGATAAGCAGGGCATCATTTTGAAGAAGTTTATATGCCTCTGTTACTGTAATATTTTCTTCTATGCTTTTAGGTTTTTTTTGTGTTGAATTAGTGTTACAAGAATAAAGGAAAATACATGTAAAAGCTATGATAGAAGCAATGATTTTTTTCATTTTTTTAATTGAATTAATTTTTTGGTTTAATGTTTTGTATAATAAATTCATTGCAATAGTCTTTAATCATATTCCTTACCTCACGGAATTCATTTTTTACTTCTTCGTCTGTACCGGCAGCTTTAGCAGGATCGGGGAAATTTTGATGAAATTTAATTGCTTTGGTTGGAAAATACGGACACCTTTCTTTTGCATTGTCGCAGACCGTTATTACATAATCAAAGTCAATAAGCCTGTATTCATCAATATTGTTTGAAGTATGATTCGAAATATCAATGCCATCTTCCTGCATTGTTTCAATTGCTTTCTGATTTACTCCATGCGTTTCGACTCCGGCGCTGTAAACATCAGCATTTTCTTTTGCAAAGTACCTTAAATACCCTTCTGCAATCTGGCTTCTACAGCTGTTGCCTGTACATAATACTAATATTTTAGGTTTCATGCCTTTATTCTTTATATTTGCTTCGTTTATTTACGAAGGAATTTGATAAGCATTTAGGTTATCAAAAGTTTATTTATCAAAAAATCCTATTAACAATCCTTTTGCAAGATTCCAGTTTT
>JAYURB010000206.1:0-3840 GCA_043756425.1 Bacteroidota bacterium | reverse complement strand
GTTTTCAGAACGTATTCAGTTTCTTAAGAGAAATTCACTACCCGACCTTCCCATTATAGCGCTGCTTCCGGGAAGTAGAAAGCAGGAAATAGAAACTATGCTTCCTTTAATGCTTGCCATAGTAAATAAGTTTCCCGATTACCGGTTCGTTGTTGCAGGAGCTCCTTCTCAAGATGATTCACTTTACAATAATTTCATCAAGGATAAAAATGTTAAATTACTTACAGGCATTACACATGAATTATTGCACCATTCTCATGCTGCTTTGGTTACCTCAGGTACAGCAACTCTTGAAACAGCACTGCTGAATATTCCTGAGGTCGTTTGTTATAAAGGCGGCCGTATCAGTTATTATATAGCGAGATCATTGGTCAAAATTAAATTCATTTCCCTGGTAAACCTTATTTTAAACCGTGAGGCTGTTAAGGAGTTAATTCAGGATAATCTGACTGCTAATCACCTGGAACTGGAATTAAAGAGAATTCTAAATGGAGATGCCAGAAACCGTATGCTTAGCGATTACGCAGAACTCAGAGAGAAGTTAAGCATAGGCGGAGCAGCCGCCAGAACAGCAGGATTAATTATTGACGACCTTAAAATAAGGAGTTAAAATAATTTTTTTAAAGCATTTTTTCATTTTTTTTATTTTATGATGGATACTTTTTTAAGCAAAGTGAACTCCTGACATTATTCTTTTTCATAAGCGTTTAATTTTACGCAATGAACGTTTTTAATGGTATGCCTTTTTTGCGCATACTTCCTGCCTTTTGCTTCGGAATTATTTATGCCTTTTTCATGGGATCATCTTCATTCATTATTCCGGCTTTCCTTCCGGCAGGATTTATTCTTTTATTCTTTTTATCTTTTCTAAAAAGTATGCTTTATAAGCTTCGGTTTTTTCGTGGAGCTATGATCAATATTGTTTTTTTCTCACTTGGATTTACATTAACAGCTGTAAAGGAAAGCAGGTTCTCTGAGGATTATTTTACAATCGCTAATTCAACTATTTTTTATAAAGCAGTTGTAAAGAATACGACAACCATAAAGAATAATAAATGCAGAATTTTATCAGAAATTATTGCTACTTCCTCCGGTACCCTTTGGAAAGCAGCAAGCGGGGAAAGTTATATTTACATGCCTGCTGACTCAGCAGCACTTAGTTTGCGTACCGCTGATGAAATAATATTCACCGGAACTCCTGATTCAATTTCAAAACCATTAAATCCCGGCCAATTCGATTTTAAACGATATGCAGCTATCCAACGAATTTACATGCAGTTTTTTATTAAAGCCGGGGATTGGATTGTGTTGTCAAAAGAAGAAAACTTTTCTTTAAAGCGAATTGCAGAGAATATTAGAAACCGTTTTTTGCGAATTTATCAAAAAGCCGGTCTTAGCGGACAGGAATATGCTGTTTTGTCAGCTCTTGTTTTAGGTTACGATGATGAAATCGATCAGAAAACAGTTCATGCTTTTTCAGCAACCGGAACACTGCATGTCTTATCGGTTTCCGGTATGCATGTTGGAATAATATTTTCTGCACTTTCCGGAATATTATTTTTTATGGAAAAGAAAAAGTCATTGCGATTGTTTCGGTTATTTATTCTTATCGTTTCCTTATGGTTTTATGCATTGCTTACCGGTTTTTCTCCATCGGTTATTCGTTCGGCAATGATGTTTTCATTTATACTCATTGGACGATCTTTAAATCGTTCGTCGAGTATCTATAACTCATTGGCATTATCAGCGTTCAGTATATTTATTTTATTCGATCCTCTTTTGCTTTTTAACACCGGACTTCAACTGTCCTTTACGGCAGTATGGGGTATTGCATTTCTTTATAATGGAATTTATAAAACCTTGATTTTTGAGAACTGGCTTGCGGATAAAATCTGGAGCCTGATTGCCGTTTCAATTGCTGCTCAGGCTGCCACCTTTGCAATTAGCATTTATTATTTCCATCAGTTTCCTAATTATTTTATTTTGGCAAACCTTATAATTATTCCCATTTCTACCATTTGTATTTTTGGGGGCATTGCCTTATTGTTTCTGGAGCCATTTTACGATATCTCCTTATTTGCGGGTAAAATTATTCAGATGCTTATTCACTGGTTAAATGAATCAGCTTTATTCATTGAACATTTGCCTTACGCTGTCTGGAATGCCATTTCAATATCTCTTTTTGATTTAATTTTGCTTTACTTGTTTTTAATTGTATTGATAATTTGGATTGAGAAAAAATCAATATCATTATTTTATGGGGGATTGACATTATTAAATATTATTGTGTTATCCTCTATATTAACTGGTTATTCCCGAATTCAAAAAAATGGATTAATTATTTTTTCGGGTACTACCGATTTTTGTGGTCAACGAATAAATGGTTTAGATTCATGGTTAATATTTACTCCTAACGATTCTATTAAAGCAATAAATTATTCTGACAATTATTGCAATTCAAAAGGAATACCCATAAACCGAAGAAGGCTGGTAGTTATAAAGGATTCTATGAGTACATATAATGATGCAAGAATTGGAATAGTTGGTAACCGGTTAATTCTTGGAAACTATGTAATTCACATTCTTTCAGATTCTGATAAAGGAACTAATAGAAACGATTCTTTAAAGTGCGATCTACTATACATAAGTAAGGCTTTATCAGGTAAATCATGGACTAAAAAAATAATTACCCAAAGAATTATTTTTACCGATAACAGAGTAGATCCTGATTCTTTTAAATCTTTCCAAGGGAAAAACTCATACAACCTTTTTAAAGGTGCAAAATGGATAGACTTACAATGAAGAAAGCGGAAACTTTTCTTTTACGCGAATCCCTCTTTCTGTCTCTTCAAGCGAACAGCATTCCGTAACCGGATCGTGTTCAAAAAAGAGAATAGATTTTTTATTAATTGCTTCTTTGAGAAGATTGGTTTTTTCTCCAAGAGTAATTAAGGGCTGCATGTCGTAAGCCATAACATAGGCTACAGGAACATGGGCTGAGGAAGGAATAAGATCAGCGCAATATATTATCTCTTGTCCGTTGTAGTTTAATACAGGAAGCATCATCGCTTCTGTATGGCCGAAAACAAATTTTACATCGAAACCATTCATTAACTTTTCGCCTTCGGAGATAAATTTTAAATGACCGCTTTCCTGAATAGGTAAAATATTTTCTTTTAAAAAACTTGCTTTTTCCCTGGCATTGGGTTTCGTTGCTGCTGCCCAATGCTTTTCTGTACTCCAGTATGTTGCATTTTTAAAGGCAATTTCATAGCCATCTTTTTTTGAATTCCAATTCACACTACCGCCACAATGATCAAAGTGAAGGTGTGTTAAGAATACATCAGTAATATCATCTTCCGTAAAGCCATGTTTTCGTAAGGAAGATGAAAGTGAATCAGGCCCATTCAGATAATAATGAGAGAAAAATTTCTCATCTTGTTTATCGCCAAGTCCATTATCAATTAAAATGAGTCGGTTACCATCCTGCACAAGCAAACAACGCATGGCCCAATTGCACATATTGTTTTCATCGGCAGGATTAAGTTTATTCCAAATGGATTTTGGTACAACTCCAAACATGGCGCCTCCGTCCAGTTTGAAAAAACCTGTTTCAATTGTATATAGTTTCATATCAGTGGAAATGTGTTGCAAAATAAGCAAATTGTATGTTAGTAATGATGTGAAAAAACAAGAAATGTTTGGCAGGCAATATAATTTGATTATTTATCTTCGGTTCAATCAATTTGACCCATATGAAGAAACATCTTCATTTTATTGCTATTGGCGGTGCGGCAATGCATAATCTGGCTTTAGCGCTTCACCAAAATGGATATAAAG
>JAYURB010000205.1:0-9444 GCA_043756425.1 Bacteroidota bacterium | reverse complement strand
ATTTTCAATTATCGAAGTATTCCTTTGACCGAATTCTGTAATAAGTTGACTAATTTCTGAATCGAAATCCGATACTGTTTTTGGGGAAGGAGATAATGAAAATAACTCGAAGTGAATGCCTGCTTCCTTAAGGCTTAATAAAACCAAATTACTTTGGGCTTTCGTAAAGAAAGTGCCACGATTATTGATAATTTCTAAACATTCTGAAAACTCATTTGTGGAACTAATAGATCCCTTTGAAGACTTAGTAGAATCTAGTTCGCACAATAATAAAAATTTATCCAAATCATGAACAGCAGAAAAACAAAATTCAGCATTTGGGCATAATGACAAAACGTTTGCTAAACCTTTAATATGGTCATTATGCCAATGAGTGCAAATTATTAGAGCTACTTTGGAAAAATCAACAGCTATTGTATTTAGATACTCTAGTGCTAAGGGTTTCAAAGAAAAAGGGTCTATACAACTGTCAATGATAATCCAAGTATCATTTGCAATTTTAAGTAAAATAGTCTCTCCATAACCACCTCCGGTTCCAATCAATGTAATTTCGACATCTGAACTAGTTGGACTATTTTCAATCAATTTTCCGCTCTTTTAATTTTGAATATTTTCTTTCAAGATTGAGTTTTGTTTGCTCAATATCATCTTCGTCAAGAGTAATTAATCTTTGGAATCGTATATCTGATCTCTTAACACTTTGACCATTCTCCATATAGTGTCCTACACTCCAATAAAAAATAGCTCCCGTAGAAAGTAGTTGCACATCATCAGGTGAAACATCTTCATTGTCGAACTCTCCCATCTCATAAGTCCCACCAATGTTTAAATCAAATAATTTTGCGATAAAAGTCTTTTCATTTTTAGAAGTCACAATTCCTTTCCAACTTTGAATCCGCTTAGAATACTTTTTAGCATTTACAATATCAAAATATTTTGTAAACTTTGGAATATCCTGAATCATTTGATTAATATTTGAATCATCAAATTCATTAGTTTCTTTCAATGGTTTCAATTTAAATTCATTGGTAAATCTTTCAATAATGTTTTTCCAAATTTCAAAATTTTTGAAATCATTTTGATTACCAACGGTCAAAAGATTATCATCAACCCAATGTCCCTGATTATAAGAGTTTAGTATTTTGCCTTCTCCCATATTGAATTATTTATTTCGAGAGTTTTATTAAATGAATATTCCCATTTTTCAACTAGTAATGAAATCATTTGTTTTGCATCCTTTCCTGGATTATCAAAATGATGATTGCAATTGAAAACAACAGATTTATGGTCTTTTAATAAGTCAGAAGGAGTTATTCGAATCCGCATAACTCCATCACTATTATTTTCACTTTTTGTTTCAATGTATTCTACAGAAAGTAATTTGGGTTTATTTAGCACACTACTAAATTGTTCAACAGGTGAAAGCCAATATCCAAAATTGGCGTACTCTTTTTGATCTTTCATCGAGAAGTGACATAAATGATTAATTCCGAATGCATCAATCGGAGTTTCTCTAAGATTTGAAAAAAAGCTTACTATTAAATCTCTGAGGGCAGAAAAATGTGATTCCCTTTTTGTTTTGAAATCTATACGGTCCCGAGTAGATTCGACACTTAACCAATCAATTTCAAATCGTGTCATTTCAGGATGAATGAACTCAAACTTTGCGGTGTCCGATTCCGTCTCTCGAATTAAACCTTTTGCGGACAGCCACTGAGGAGTTAAAATCACCGGATTAAAATTACCCAATATTACCACACCTATAGTGTAGATGTCACGCTCTCTAACCATATCACTAAATTAATATTATCTAACAAGAAACGAAAATATATAAAATTTGTTTCCGTGAATTATATATTTATTTGATATGTAGCGAATTACGGGGAGTGTATCGATAAATAATTTAACTTTTCATGTATATCTATGTAATTCATTTTGCTTTAGTTGACTAGAATCAAGGTTCAATTGGATTTTTGTAAATTAAATCTTAATTGCAAAGTTAGGATTTGACTTTTTTTTTGGAATTGAACTTGAATTAAATCTAACTAACTTCTCCCAATCAATTTCCCCATCTTTATTGCAAAAATCTTTAATAAATCCTTTTGTAAATTTATTTATCATTTTCGAATAAGACTGAATAAAATCATCATTCCTTTCCTTCGCCTTATGTCCTAAGGGCTCTATTATTTTAATATAAAGTTCTGGATCACCAGAAATAAACTCCCAAAATTTTTGTCCACAATACTTATAATAATCTCCTTTGTCCGGTTTGTTATCTTTTCCATAACAGCAACCATTTACACTTGATATAAATCCTCATGATTTTAATATTTACCTGAATAGCAGTTGCGCTGTTCAGAATACTCGATAACATCAATACACCATGTTCAGTAAATGCTAAAGGAAGCTTCCTTCTTCCGCCCCAACTTGATGTCGCATTTTGTGACTTCAAAAAATTGAACCCACCACAAACAAACCGCAACACTCCCAAATAATCAAACAGTTAGGCTAAGGTAGACATATGAGCGTTCTGCTCCAAATCTGCCTTTTTTGAGGGTTTTTGTTACTCCCTTGTTACCCGGCATTTTCTCAAAGATTCACGAAGGTTCAAGAACCGAAAGAAAGCCTTTCACGTTGGCTATAATTGCCAACGGAAGGGAAATGTCAAACCCTAACAAACTAAAAAAATGGGAGTCTATTTAAGAGAAAAAAAGTTGGGTGGCGGTCAGGTATCATTTTACCTCGACATCTATCACAACAAAAGACGTTGGTATGAATTCTTAGAAATTAAGATCAACAAAAAAAATCCTACGCCACAGGATAAAGAAAAAAAGAGGTTGGCAACAGAGATACGATCCAAGCGTGAGAACGAATTAATTGTTCAGGACAACGGGCTTGTAGATAAAGGAAAACGAAAGGCTGATTTTGTGGTTTGGTTTCATTCCTATATGAATGGAAGAAAAGAAAACTACTACAACAACGTGAAAACCTACAAGCATCTTGAACGGTACATGGATAACCGCCCATTACCTTTTCAGGCGGTCACTCCTGATTGGATAAAAAGTTGGAGCAAATATCTTCTTGGTAAAGTAAGTAACAATACAACGATTGATTACAACAAGAATTTATTTACTGCTTTAGAAGAATCTGTTAGGAAAGGGATCATATTCGTAAATCCTTTCCGAAAAATTCCTCGCCACGAAAGATTAAAACTCAAACCCGTTTATAGGAATGCATGGACGTTTGAAGAACTGGATCATCTTATGGAAACACCAGTTAAAAAGATGGAACCTCAATATAAACAAGCGTATATGTTTTCCTGCTTTAGCGGATTGAGATGGAGTGATGTTAATCCTTTGCGATGGGCAGAAATAATTACAAAGAACATTGATGGCCAAGAGGAATGGTTTATTTATTTTGAACAGGAAAAAACAGAGGATATAGAATACCTGCCTTTATCAGACGGAGCAGTTGAGATTTTAAAACAACGTAGGCGAGAACAAATAGAAAACAAAGAAATAAGCGCGTATGTATTTCCACGAGTGAAAGAAACAAATGAAGAAAAAGGAAAAATGCACAAGCGAGTTTGGTACTTCCTAAAAAAATGGGCGGTAGCCGCAGGGTATGAAACGAAACGAATGCACTTCCATGCCGGGAGGCACACTTTCGCCACAAATGTTTTGGAAAATAGTCCTGATGGTGATCTTTGGACGGTATCAAAGCTCTTAGGGCACAAGAGCATTATCCCTACCCAAATATACGCACATGTGCGCGACAGCAAGAAGAAGTCAGCAGTTAAAGCCTTGCCGATGCTCGCTCTGAAAAGCCCGCAAACAGTGGCATAATTGAAACCAAAAAAGCCCCTTCCAAAAGGGAGGGCTTTTACTCTAAAAAAAGACAAAAATAAGTATCTTTGAATTATGAAAACGGACGATTATACATTAATACTGAATCACATTACAGCAGGGGAACATATCACCAATATGAAAGACCCTAAGAAGTTTGAAGAGTATAAGCAAATGGCTTTTATGTTTTTAAATCACAAAGGTAAATTCTTATTTGAAGAAGATATTTTGAAGAGTTATCGTGAAGGAATGACCTTACAGAAATTATTTGATCAGGAACCAGATCGTTTTGTTCAAGGTGCTAATCATAAGAAGGACGGAAAAAATCAGAAAACATGGTATGATCTTTCGGCAATAGAAAAAATTGAACGTCAGGATGATTTCTTTGATTATTTCTTCACTTGTAAGCTAAGACACATTGGACTTTTGGAAATAGATTCTTTTTTAGCATTTCATTTAGAGTATAGCTTTGATAACAACAAGAAGGATTATTTTCGTTTTCTAAATATTACCCTGCGCCAGTATCAAGATAAAATACTTAGTCCGAATATTGCTGAAACCGTAAAAGAATGGATTAAGCTGAATGAGGCTGTTTCCGAAAAAGATTTGTCCGGAACGGAAATAAAAACAAAAGGTAAAATTAAACGTGGGCGCGATGATAATGCAACCAAACTTAATCAGGAACAAACTGCACTTTTAATTTCTTTCCTACGAACAGGTAAGATCATACTGAAAGATGAATACCTTTATAATAACGAAGCAGGTCACGCATTTTCCATCCTCACAGGCTTTAGTGAAGATAGTTTACGACAGAATCTAAGCGAAGCGGCATTAAAACGAATTTCTACCAAGAAAAATCTTGCTATTGTTTCTAACGCCATCATCAGTTTACAACTACTGATTGAGAAGGAGTTAAAAGAAAAGAAATAGTTCTCCTCCCTTCCTGAACCCTCAAGAACCAAACAAAATCGAAAGTGCATTCGGACATTTGTAGCGGACAATAAAAAACCGTAAGCAAATGAGTGTACAATTTTTGACAAACATCTCCGAGCAGGAATTCAAGGAATTCCTCAAGGATGCGCTAAAAGAAACCTTTGGGGAGAAGCTGGGCGCATTAAAAGAACAGTTACCCGAAATCCTCGATGTTAAACAGGCTGCCCAATTTCTGAAAATGAAGTTAGCAACCCTGTATGAAAAAACATCCCGAAAACTAATCCCACATTTCAAGAAAGGAAACAAGCTGTATTTCCATCTCTCCGAGTTGCAGGAATGGATCAATAAGGGAAAAGTAAAAACATTCGAGGAGATCGAAAATGAGGCCGTAACATTTACCCTGAAAAAAGCGGCATAAAAACACACAAACAAATCAAAAACAAAAAAAATGAGAAAAGCTGAATTTGAAGTGCCGTCCGAAGTGATGGCAGAGTTTGCCGATGAAATGGCAAGTCGTGATCTTGATAACAAAGTTATCGGCACAAATGAAGACAACGAGATCGTTGTTGAAGTGAACTACGAAAAAGAAGAATCCAAAAGTGTGGATGAACTCGAAAAAATCCTTGACAATCTTCGCGAACAGATTGAGGAGGAAGAAGAGGACGAAGATCAATAATCTTTTAATCTTCGGTTTAGAAAGCGGCAATTAATTCTGCCGCTTTTTTAAGCCCTTGAAAAAGACACGTGTAACACGTTTGCAAACGTGTATCAAACGCGTAAGCAAACGCAAAACCAACGGATAATCAAACGGATCATGGAAAATAAAAAAGAATGCCCTGAGTGTAAAACGAAGTACGAGCCAAGTCGGAGCGATCAAAAATATTGTAGCGATACTTGTCGCTGGGATGCATGGCGTGAAAGAGAGAAAAATAAAAAAGAAGCAAAGCAAGATCATAGTCTTGCCGGAACCAACGTGTCTGAAAATACAAAGGAGCCGGAAAAGAAAGATTTATTTGCTTCACTTAGGAGTGTTCCTGAGAATAAAGCGACCCAAACAAAAGTAGAGAAAACCGAAACGGCTGTTCAGCCAAAAGTTGAACAAGAAAAAGTAGTTGCGGTAAAAGAAATACAACAAGTCAGCCCTCTTGAAACAAAAGAGTACAATGAAGCTAATGCTGAAAAACAACGTGTTGACACGTTTGGCAAACGTGTTATTGCAGATTTACAAACCTGCGATTCGGAAATTTCTGAGGCAAAAGATTCTATTGCACTCCTTTCTAAAAGAACTTTAGTGAATCCTAAATATCGGAATTGGAACATTGACATGGAAGACCTTTTTGGCAAAGAAAAGATGAGTCGGGAAATGAATCATGATTTTCAAATCGAATCGGCCAATCAAAAATTACTGGACGCACAAATCCAACGTGCCGAATTAATAAAGGAACTGGAAAAGGCAAATAAGGAAATGAATAACATAGTTACCCGCCTGAAAACTATTCCTCAATTTGAAACACCAAAACTCGTAGAAAAAAAGGTTTCGCTTACCGAAATTATGTATGGCCTTCAATCAAAAAAAATTGAACAAGGAGTTCAAAAGCAAAAAGAAGTGACGCAGATTACGCCAAAACAAATCGAAAATACCATAAACGAACACGTTGAAACAAACGTGTTGGAAGTAGAAAACGCGTTTGAAGACGAAGAAAACATAAACAACGGCAAACTGGTTTCAAGTAGGGAATTGCGAAAAAGAAAATACAATTGCTTTCCTTTTACCGGAAAGTGGAAGGACTTTTTCGGATTACCTTCCTATGCTTTTCATCTCGCTGTTCATGGAAAACCCGGAGAAGGTAAATCCACTTTTTGTGTTCAATTTGCCGATTACCTTGCTAAGAATTTTGGGAAAGTGGTTTACGTTAGTGGCGAAGAGGGGCTGTCAAAAACAGTCCAAGATAAGATCATTAATAACGGTATTGACAATCCTTACCTGATGTTTGCCGATATAAAATCTTACGATGAGATAAAAGCTGAAATACAAAATGAGTACCATTTCATTTTTATTGATAGTTTAGATACGCTTCGGATTGATGCGGCTAAGTTGAAAGCGCTTAAAGAGCATTATCCTCAGTCGGCCTTCATTACTATTTCTCAATCTACAAAAGATGGTAAGATGCGCGGATCATTGGAAATTACGCATGATACTGATATAGCAGCAAAGGTTGAAAACGGAATAGCAGTAACTACAAAGAACAGGTTTCAGGCAAGAGGAACAGAATTCAAAGTGTTTCCTTCACCGGCAAAATCATTCAGCAAGATCATAGATGAATCGAGAAATGTGATATAAGTCGGTATTTTTGTACAGAAATTTGTATTTAGTTATATTTACTTTGGCTTTTGGTTTATAATCGAAATCAAAGCACATATAATTAAAACGGATAAGTAACTTAACTGAAATGGAAAAGACACCGAGTGAAAACTATCTGGAATTAATGAAAGTTGTAAGGAGTAGGCTTGATTCCATTCAATCCCTTTCAAGTTTGAAGTTAGACGCTTACAATAAATCCGAAATAGCCGCATTTCACGGACGTAAAATTATTGAAGCGATTGCTTTTGGATGTTTGATTGGCATAAAAAACGGGCTTAAGCATATACCAAAAGACGCAGAAGGACAATATAATGCTGAGAAAATATTAAAAAAATTAGGTAGAAAAGGAATCGATATATTTCCCAGCCCAAGTGAAATGAGAGAAGCAACTGAGAAAGAACGGAAAGACCATAAGGTAAAAATTACAATTGACGGAATTCCCGATAGGAGAATTACCAAAGAAGAACTAATAAAAAAATATCAAAGGATGCATAATTGGTTGCATGAATTAAATCCATACACGAAAGATGGACAAGACCTGTTTCATAATAAGAATCAGGAGCAATTATCAAAAGATTTGAATGAATTAGGTTTGTTTTTAGCATCACACGTTATGAGTATAAATGGCGAGGCTTTTTTTGCACATTAAACGACAAAATAGACGGGACGACTAAAGTTATTTCTCTTTCAAAAATATCAGATCTCTAAAAAACAATTACAATATTGTGATAATTAAATCTGGATAAATAGTTTCAATCCACAAGTTAGGTTCAAATTTCCTCCGCCTCCATGCCAATAAACACAAAATTAAAATCCTTACGAACTTCAGCAAGACGAAATTCTAAGGCCATTATTAATCATATTATTCAGGCAAATATTTCGAGACTACCAGATGCGCAAAACAAAACTGTGTCTGACTTGTGCGTTTTTTGTTGCTCGAAACAAGGGATTACGAAAGAACATGTAATTCCTCGCTGGACTTATGAAGGTTGCACAAAAAAGTTTTTTATCACCGACATTAACGGTCTCAACCAAACCTATAATAAAACCACTGTTCCGGCTTGTTCTCTTTGCAATAATAATATTCTTAGTTCTTTGGAAGTATGTATAAACAATTTGTTTTCTGAAATTGACCTTGCAACTTCTTATTTTAATCTTGACGAAACAGAAAACATTATTAGGTGGCTTGAAGTTATTGATTACAAATTCCAAATCCTGAATGCGAGGCGGGTTTTTCTTGCCTCCAAAGAAGGTGGTTATATTAAAGACATAGCCGATGTCCCTTTATCGGTACTTAGACAGAAGATTAAATATAGTCCGAGCAAAGCGATAACTGAAATAAGGCGATCTCTTAAAAGAGTTGCCACTAAAAACAAAAATCATAATTTGAATTCGTTAGTTGTATTTAAAAGCTCAAATAAAGGTTTTCATTTCTTCCATACTATGGATGAATTTATATTTATAGAGTTACCCCAATATAAAATGGCACTTTTCTATTTCTTTAAAAAAACCTTCCCTACAATTAATGCTGCTCATAAGGCGGGAGATAAAATCATGGACAAGGCCTATTGATATAAGAATCGGAACTATTTGCGAGTAAATAGTGAATTTGCTTGCAGCAATTAAATTTTTCTCATTCAACCCGCCTCCCAAATGTTTCCTTATGGCATTTCACGAAAATTAGTAACTTTAAGGTTTGCGCTATGCCTGAATTTTTGTCAAATTTAAGCCAAGAAAACAACTAAAATCCCCAAAATATAACTGCTTCCGCTGTAAATGATAAAGGTCAAATACTGGCCGGATTTGACCAATTGAAAATTCTCCAAGGCAAATGCCGAAAAAGTTGTGAATCCACCGCAAACACCCGTTGCAAGGAAAAATCGCCATTCGGGTGTGAGCCAACTGTATCTTTCGGAAAGACCGTAAATAATACCAATTAATAAACAGCCGATAATGTTTACAGATAAAGTTCCGAAAGGAAAAGAAGATGGAAAGTGTTTTGTGAAATAAACGGTGGTTAAATACCGAGCGATGCTTCCGATAAAACCTCCTAAACCAATTAATATAATTATCCTGCTCATAATTCTTTTGAATTAAGTTGAACAGGCGCCATCATCCCTTTATTGGGCGGTTGAATAGGTAGATCACCATTACCTTTAACAGAAGTAAAAGTACAAATTAGTTTTTAAATCTCGAAATATAAATTGAAACCCCTATTGCAACAAATCCACTTACCAAAAATGTAGCCGATGGATTAAATGTGAACCATAAAACTCCGGCCAACGAACTTGCAATCATTGTAGC
>JAYURB010000204.1:0-9480 GCA_043756425.1 Bacteroidota bacterium | reverse complement strand
TATTTTTCTTAACGGACATTGAGCACCATGGAAACGTGAAATAGCATGCGATAGAATTAGAGCCTGTCAACTTAACAATTCTCCAAACATAAATTTATTTAAGTGAATATTTATATGTTTAGAATTTTATGTTTCATAAGCCTTGCAATATTTTCAGCTCTTGTTTTAGCTTCAGTGGCTTTGGGCCCGGCAAATAAACTATCAACTGTTTGGTTGAAAATCAATAACCATTCAGAAAACTCAATTTCTGTCATGGGCACGATTTTACTCAAAGCAATGTGCTTCTCCATGGGGTTGCCCTCATAACTTCCTTCACCCAACAATATGCTTGACCAGAAGGAATACATTTTTGGTAAATGTTTTTCCCAATCCACTTTAATAATGTCAACAAAAATATGTCTAAGTATTGGATTGTCTTTTATTCGGTCGTAAAAGGTATTTACAAGTAATTTTACATCGTTTCTTTTTTCAATGTCTTTAAGCACTAACTGCAATTTTCCATTTCATAAATGTAATATCCTTTTTCTTTAATGGAGCCTTCCCAGCTTGGTTTTACACTTTCTACATGACAATGTTTGCATTCTTTTGAGTTTAAGGTTTGTTTTCCTTGTCCTTTTTCTCTCAAATATTCGATTC
Source organism: Bacteroidota bacterium (assembly GCA_043756425.1). Classification (GTDB taxonomy): domain Bacteria; phylum Bacteroidota; class Bacteroidia; order AKYH767-A; family 2013-40CM-41-45; genus JADKIH01. The sequence continues at coordinate 8,844 of JAYURB010000204.1, read as the reverse complement.
CATAGCCATAAATAAGGTTGGTGTCTAACACTTCCTCCGGTGCAATTATGTCAAAATGCATAACACTACCGTCTTTCTTTGTTACATACGTGTCCCAAACTGATACTTTCATAGTTTATTTATTTTGTTTTTTTTATTGATTTATAAATTTGTGATTATTTTATACGTCAGGTTGGTCTAAATAACTCATTAATCCACCCGAATGGCAGTATGGATGTAAAGATAGTCAGTTTAAGTCACTATTTTACATTTTTATTTTTCAGCCATGCCGTAGCCAATATATTTCCAGTTATCCGGACAAAGCTTATTTAGAAGTAAATCGTCTATGCCGGAGAGCAGGTTTCTCTGACTTTCATTTCTCCCAAAAGTTGCAAGAATGCCTGTTGCATTTAAAGAGAAAGATGAATAATCTTTTAGAAAATCATTAAACTCTTGAAGTGAAATGTATCTCCACGTATTTCCCCAATTAACAAATATTTTTCTGAGCTGTCTGTGAAGGGGAGAGGCAATTAGATTTTCAGCAAAAAGTAATTTACCTCCGGGTTTTAATGCTTTATGTATTTCCTTAAATACCTTTTTTTGTTTTTCATAATTATTGTTGCTGCCTATTCCTCCAAGAATGGATTTAAATACAATTACATCAAAATGATTTTTATAAGGAATGTCAGATGCATCAATGTCGCTGTAGGTAATAAGCTTGTTTACTTTATGCCGAATGTGAAGTGGCTCTGCTGTGAGTTTTGCATCCTTTAAGTCTGAACAAATAACTTCTATCCCTTTTAAGGCAAGCCAAAGCGACAGTCCGCCTTCCCTTCCGCCTAATTCAAGTGCACTATGAATTCTATCCCGGGAAATTGATTTATCCCAAAAATCAAGAGCTTTTGACCAGGATTTTACATCCCATTGGATAATGTCTTTAGTTAACTCTTTTGTCATTCAATGATCAATTATTCTTACGCAATAATTTCGAGTTTATTATTTTTGAACTATCATACTTCCCTGACTATAATTATTGTTGTCTATTTTTAACATGAAACTATAGATGCCATTTTTAAAGTCCTCAGCATTTATTCGAATTGTATGACTACCTGCCGTAAATTTAGAATTGGTTTTTCTAAAAACAATCTGCCCTAGAGAATTAAAAATGATTAATTCAATGTCTGCATTTTTGTCCAGCGAAAAAGATAATGTTGTCGACTGATTAAATGGATTTGGCGAGATTTTGCCCACTTTAATTTTTTCATTTAAATTATTATGGAATCCTGTACCCAGCGATGCAACAGGCTGTTGTTGCGTAACACAATGCACCATGCCTCCGTTTTCATACAAGTTTCTGACATCTATTCCAATAACTGTTCTGCCCGGATGAATTCCCTGAATTATGGAATTGGCAATACTGTCGTTTGGGTCGTTGTAATTTGGAACAAGTACAACAGTATTGCCTATATAGTAATTGCAATAGGATCCTTTGTAACCCAGGTTATTTCCATAAGTCGTCACTACATTGTTTTGTGTTAAGGGTAGATAAACTATGTTATATGGAACATTTGCTGCGTTGCTTGCTGCGTAAAGAGTTAAAATGTCATTAGCGGATAGTCCCCAATAGTTCAAATCTGTATTGTTCATTGTCAACAGTGTGCTGTCATTGGCAAACTTGGCAAAGCCATCAATATGAGCGTCCGTAATATCCGGTGTTCCCGTAAATCCGTCTAACCAGATAAATTTAGTTACTCCTAAATGTTGACTTAGTATTACTTCAGCCTGGGATTCTGTCATGCCGGGGTTTCGAACAGAATTCGGAGGACTTTGGCTCAAAATCGAACTCTTACAGGCTAAAAAAACTCCATTGCCGTCCAATTCATAGGCACCTCCTTCAAGTGTCATTGTTGAATTCAGATTAATTGAAGGTATTCCTATTACAGTAGCTATACTAGTAGGAATAGGATTGCACAGATTAGAATTAAATTTTCCACCCCAGCCATTAAAACCCCAATCTTCAATGTTTAGATATCCTTGTGAATCTCTTACGAAAATTGGTCCGTTGTCTCTTATCCAGACATCGTTTGTTGGAAATACTCTAAAATCTACATTGGTTAAAGCTACATTAGCAGCGACCAGCAGGTTAGTAATTCTTGTTTGCTCTGTAGAATTGTAAGCAATTATGTGAACCTTTTCTCCGGAAATCAATGCATTAGTCATGGCCACCCAGGTTGCGTCTAAACGGTTACGGTAAGTCATTCCATATTCGTATTGATGTGGCCACTGCAGCCAGGTACCTTCATGGGGCAATGATTCTGCAGGCATTGTATATGTCTGTGCAATTACATTTAAAGTCATGGAAAAGGATAAAAGGATAGTGATGAAATTTACGTTAAGCATTGGGGCCGGAATAGCATAATCAGATATTGTAAAGATACTGAAAGAACCAGTTATAACATTACTTCTACCGGTGAAAATATAACGGTTGAAATAATTTATTTCTACTGGTTTATCTCAATGCTAATATATTTTTTAAAAATATATTATATTAGAGGTTGCTAAGCGATAGGAAAATAATTGTTGAATTATAAAATTATTCCAATGCCAGAAAATGAATCTAAAAAAGCAAAAATTGCAAAGCGGCAAACAGATGGATTTATTCTTTTGGCTTTCGGTGCTGTATTAGGTTTTATAAGCTGCGTTTTAACCATTATAAATTCTATTCCCTCACTTTACTTTTGGATTCTTTATGGTTTAACTTCAATAGCGGTAATCTTGATTTGTGCAGGACTTTATTATTTATTTGAATAGGTATATAAACTCTGAGCGGTAAGTTTTTGTTAGTGTAATTAAGTATTCAATAAAGTTAATTTATGTATTTGTTGTTAGGAATATAAGCCATAACTAGCTATTTTTTTAAAATGTTTTTTTTACAATGAATTGAGCCTTAACTATAAGTCGATTTTGAACCTTATTACCTTAGTAAAAATTATCAGCTCAACATCCTATTACCTTATTACCTTATTTAAAGTAACATATTATGAAAATTGTTTACAACAACCTTTATGCTCTTTTTAATTTAATCAATCCGGAACAACACATGAAGATACGTTTAAAGATGTGTATGATGTGATAATCAGGTATTATCAAAAAGCAATATAATGGGTAATAAGGTAATAAGGTGGGGTATAGGTTTACACATTTTATTACTATGGTAATAAGGTTTTAAATTCTGAAAAAAAACTAAAGAGTACATTAATATTCAAGATTAGAATATTAGGAAATTCTAATAAACGAAAAAATTATTAAATAAAAATTCATTTTAGATTTCACAAATCATTATCGTTTGATGTATAGTTTCCTGAAAATTTATTTACTTGCTTTAACTGACTTTAAATTTTCAATAAACATTTTTACTCCTTCTTTTGGAGCTGTTGCTAGAATACCAAAACGATTTTCAAATTTGCTGCTGTCAAAAATATAATCCTGATCGTATTGGTATAGCATTTCAGGGAATTCCCTCATTACCGGAATAAAAATGCCCAGAAGATGTATCATCCAGGGAGCAATTTTTTGAATTTTTGCTTCAACATTTAGTTCTTTTGCAATAAGCTCAATCCATTGCAGTGTCGTTAATTTTTCTTTTGTTGTTGGAACGTGCCACACCTGATTAAATGCATCTTTAGTATTTCCAAGTATGGCTGTAGCTTTTGCAGCATCTGGCGTATAAGTATAGGTATGTATTTTATTTACGTCACCAAATACTTGTGCTTTTTTTCCTTTAAGGAGATTTTCAGCAACAATAATTGATAAGGCACTGCTTTTATTATCAGGACCGTAAAAGTCTGCCGATCGGGCAATGAGTGCCCGGAGGTTGTGCTTTTCAACTTCATTCATTATCATTTGGCAAACCTGCATTCTGACTTCTCCTTTTTTACTCGGAGGCAGAATTGCTGATTCTTCAGTCATGTGGGGCACTGCTGCTTTTGAATAGAGGTAAACATTGTCGAAAAAAACTAGTTTGGTATTATGCTTTTTGCAAGCCAGTATTACCGCTTCCATAAATGGCGGCCAAGATTTTTGCCAAACACGAAGTTTGTATTCAAAACCAATGGTAATATATAGTACTTCACTGCCGGCTATGGCTTTGTCAATTTGACTCAGATCATTTAGATCAGCAGGGAATAATTCATCAGAATCGTTTACTTTTTTGGGATTTCTGCTTACCAGCCGAATCTGATTGGTGTATTTTTTTAATTCTTTTGCTAAAGGAGTGCCAATTGCACCGCCCGATCCCAGTATTGTTTGCATATTTTTTCTATTGATTAATTGGTTCAATTAAATCCCAAATATTGCCATAAAGATCTTTAAATACTACTACCTTTCCCCAGGGTTCAACTGCCGGTTCCCGTACAATACTTATTTTATTAGTTAGTAAATTCTGATAGTCTCTTTGTATATTATCGGTATAAAGAAACAGGAATACACGTCCGCCTGTTTGATTTCCAATTCTGCTGCTTTGTTCTTCATTGGCAGCTTTTGCTAGTAATAAACTACATGCTGAATTGCCGGGAGGTGAAATTAGAACCCATCTTTTTGCTTCACTTAGTTTTGTGTCTTCAATTACTTTGAATTTGAGTTTTTCTATATAGAACGTAATTGCTTCGTCATAGTCGTTTACTACTAAAGCTATATGGGCAATACTTTGTTGCATTTTTTCAGCTTCGAGTATTATTTATTGAAGTAAGAAAGCATTAAATTCCTCTATCCACTTTATTATTTAATTTAGGAACTGTTCGAAGATAGGCATAGATAGCTTTGATTTCACTATCGGTAAGATAAATGTATGGCATCATAGGCTGACGAAGTGCAGGCTTATTAGGAACAATTCCATTTCTCAATGCATTAATGAATTGTTCTTCTGTCCATTTTCCAAGTCCCGTTTCTTCATCGGGAGTGAGGTTCAATGAAGTAATTTTTGAGCCATCAGGTGCCGTCATCGTATTACCGCCTCCAAAGAAGCCCTCTGATTTTTCGGGTTCATGCATATCTAGTTTTTCGAAAGATTTAGAGTGGCATGTATAACATTCAAGCTGATAAAGTGTGAGGTACTTTCCCCATTCAAGTTGATTGTTTGTATCTGGATTTTGTATTGGAGCTTTTGGATAGTCAAAAGGTTTGAAAGCAACAGTGCATAAAAACTTAGTAAGAAAGGATGGTTTAGAATCGGGCAATTCTGTTTTGCTTGCTTGAACTTCCGGCTTGTCCGACCGAAGATAAGCTACAATTGACCTCATGTCTTCATCAGAAATATGAATAAGCTTTGGCATGTAAATAGGAACATATTGTCCGGTGAAAGGATTGATGCCTGTTCTGATAAAATAAATTAACTGTGCATCGCTCCATTTACCGATACCCGCTTCTTTATCGTTAGTTATATTTCTTGTATTTATTGTTCCAAATTCCGGTATTTCGAACATGTACTTTCCGGTAAGTTTTTGTGTTTCGTTATTCAGGTGACAACTTTGACAAAGCATTGAAGCGATTTTTGTTCCGCGTGCAACTCGTTCAGGAGTAATTTCGACATTGGGAATTTGAGGTACATTAACCTCATACTTTGGTATTCCTCTAACAGCTACAAAGGAGACAAAGCCGCCGATAATTAATGCAATTACTAAAATTATTATACCGAGAATTTTGAAAATTTTTTTCATAAAAATGGGTTCTTTAAATTTAATGTAATTTTATTAAAAATATTTTTTAAGTACAAATAAGAAGCATTTCTTTTTGAAAAAAGCGAAATTTTTTTTATTTAGGGGTTTTGTATGCAACTTTGGCTATGAAAAAATGTTCTTTGATTTTATCAAACTAATTTCAAACTCAGTAAATTCATTTTCTTTACTATTAACTCTAAGGTTTCCCCGATGTGCTTTTGCTATATCATAGCTAATTCCTAATCCCAAGCCTGTGCCTTCACCGGGTGGTTTCGTCGTGAAAAATGGGTTGTATATTTTGTTTATTATTGTTTCCGAAATCCCAATACCATTGTCGTGAAGTTTAATATAGATTTTCTGTGCATCAACATTAACTGTTATTGTTAAAACGGGATTATATTCTGAAACGGAGTTTTTACTCTTTTCCCACAAGGCATAATATGAATTATTGAATAAGTTAAAGAACATTCGACTAAAATCCTGTGGAATTACATTAATGGTCAATTCGGAAACGTTGTATACTTTTTTTATTTCGCATTTAAAACCTAAATGCTTTGATTGAAAACTTTGATAGGATATACTTAATATTTCTTCGGCTATCTGGAGAAGGTTAACTTCCTGCATTGCCAGCTTACCGGAACGACTGAATAAAAGCATACTCTTTACCACATTTTGTGTCCGATTTCCGTGAAAATTTACTTTCTCTAAGTTTTGCTTGAGTTCATTGAGAATTTCAACCTGTTCTTCTTTACTTTTTGCAGCTTTAGCTTCAGTAATATAATCCAAAGAAAGTGCGGAATAATTAATAACAAAATTTAACGGATTTTGAATTTCATGAGCAATGCCTGAGGTCAATTCTCCCAAAGAGGCCATTTTTTCTTTATGCACAAGTTGATCCTGCGTTTCTTTTAAATTCGAAAGTGTATTACTTAGGTTTTTATTAACTTTCTGCCTTTGCCTGAAGGAATAAAAAAGAATTATAATCAAGACAGCCAAAATTGAAAAACCTGCAACAAACACATTCTTCAATTTTGTTTGCTGTTTTACTTTTATAATTTGAATATTGTTTAGGCTTTTGAGTGAATCGGTTTTTTTTGAATTCTCTAAAGCGAAATATTTTTGTTTGATTAACTCCTGGTTTTTTTGAGAGAGTTGTAGGTCTTGTATTTCTTTTTCCTGATTCAATAATGTTATGGCGTCTTCTTTTTTGTCTGCTTCTAATTTTTCTTTATAAAGTAAGAGCTGTTTTATTTTTAGGTCATTATGCAATAAATCAATTTTGCCTGATTTGGATTTAACTTCATTTTGGGCGTAAAGATATGCTTTTCGAGACTCGTACTTCTCATAACTAAAGTCACTATTGCGCAAAGCCCGTAACAGTGTGGATTGTTTTAGAAGATACTTTAGGCATAAATTGTAATCGCCTATTCTTTCCGGAGCATATGACATAGCATCATACACCTTGAACAATAGCACGCTGTCTTTTGTGGATTCAAATAGTGCGCTGGCTGATTCACAATACTTAATCCTGTTTTTATTATCGCTGATTGTAGCATCTGAATATTTGATAATATTACTCCATCCGTTTTGAAATTTATTGACTTCTAATTCTGTTATTTCATAAAATGTTTGTAAAGCATTTTCCTTTTTATTGTTGTCCAGATAAATTTTGATGGCATCATAACCATATTGGAACCATCTTGTTTGCGTGGGATCTAGAAAATGTAAACAGGCACATAAATTTGCTTTAGCCTCAGCCTCACCGTTGGAATAGCTATATTTCTTACAAAGAGTTATTGCTTCTTTGGCATATAAGTAGGAATTTATGTAATCAAAGCAGGCTCTGTAATTTAAACTTAAATGGTTAGTCAAATCGATTTTATCGATTTCTTTTAGTGATTCAGTATTTTGTGTTTCGAGCGAATCAATAATACGCAAATAGTCTTGTGGCATTTTTGAATGAACAGAAGAATTTGCTCCACTTAATTTTGCAAAGGCTATTTTATTTCTTAATTGATATTCATTTTCTAAAATATTTTCAATGGGTTGTGAAAAGTATTTTCCAAGAAATGAATCAACTTTAAAATACTCTTTACTTAATTGAAAATATAAGGATTTTTTGAGAGTATTGTTTTCTGTAAGCATTGCCATATTTCTTAAACTGTCAAGCACAGAATATTTTTGACCGAAAACGTGGGAAACAATTAAAATGGTAAATAGTAATACGAAAATTCTTTTAGTCATTATTGAAATTATATTTTTTTCGAACTCCAGTGCAAATCAAAAATTTTTCGAAAATGATATGATATTGCCAATTCGAACTAATTCGAAAGTTAAAAAAATATTTCATTGTAAATTATTTTCTTATTCTATATGACCTGAAGAAAATTAACTAGGCGTTAAGCCATTTCTAAAGTGTTTTAATCGTAAAATTATGAACCTAAGTTTCTTAGAGCTTTTATTTTGTGATATCTATAAAGGGTGAACGAAGCTGGTACCCTGCTTTTTGTTTTTTAGAATCGACAAATTCGTCTAGGCCATAAGTTATTTTATCCGGATTTACATTATGCCATGTGCCAAATATTCTGTCCCAAAATGTGAATACATCTCCGTAATGACTGTCAGTATACTTTTGTGCGTTTGAGTGATGAATTTTATGCCAGCCCGATGTTGAAAAGATGTATCGCCCGTATTTTCCAGAATATCAGGAAATTTAATGTTGCCGTGCTGTATAATTTCAAAGGTTAATCCAATAGTACTATAAAGAATAAAAGATGTTATAGAGATACCGAATATAAAAATTGCCACATAGAAATATATTCCTTGTGAATAAACAACATCAAAAGGATGAAACCTTAAGGAGGATGTCGTATTTAAAGTTGGGTCTGAATGATGTACCCTGTGAAGTCGCCAGAGTATTGGAACTTTGTACAACAAATGATGATTACAGTAACTTCCGAAATTAATTAATAAAAAACTTGTAATTATCTCTACGGAAAGAGGCAATTCCAATTGATTTAAAAGCCCAAATTTGTGGTTGGCTGTATACTATATCACAAATAGTACAGAAACTCCAACCAGCCCATTTACTATTATCTCTATTACAGTAAATGGGCTGGTTGGAGTTTCTGTACTATTTGTGATATAGTAT
>JAYURB010000203.1:0-3873 GCA_043756425.1 Bacteroidota bacterium | reverse complement strand
ACAAGAAAAATAAACAACAAAATTTTGAATAAGCCTTTCATTTTTTAATACGAATTTTAATGTTGTTAAAAATATCTTAGTGAAGTTATTCTTGTCTTGTAAATACTTATATCATAACTAAGAGTAATTTCATGTGATCCCGAATTATATTTTTGCAAATCAGTCAATGTATAATCGTACGAATAAGCGATTCTTAATGATTTCGAAATCTGGAAACCCAATAAACACGAGATGGCATCGCCGGTTCTGTATTCAAGTCCAATCCAGAATATTTCATCAAGAAGAAAATTGATGCTTGCATCAAACTCCACCGGTGCATTCTGGACACATTTAAGCATGATGGTAGGTTTGAACTTTATATAATCGGTCAGATTCATCACATAACCTGACGTTAGGTAATAATGCCACACTTTAAAGTTCCCCATATTTCTTACTGCCTTATTTGGCTGTGACGGATCAATTTTATTTTCTAAAAGTCTTGGGATAGAAAATCCGGCATAAAACTTTTTCTTATAATAGTATACACCAAATCCGGCATTTGGAAGAAAATATTTTCTTACATCGTTTGTAAACTGACGATCGCCCGGGGTAGTTGTATTTACCTCTGAATAATTTTCCTGGTCGTTTACAAATCCTGCCTTCAAGCCGAAAGCAAGAAACGATTGATACAATTTTATTCGATAGGCAAAATCTCCATTAACCAAAAACTTGTGTGATACTCCTATTGTTTCATTCATCACCGACAAACCGATCCCTATTTTTTTCTTCTCGATAGGCATATGAATACTCAAAGTTTGTGTCTTAGGACTTCCTTTCAATCCAACCCATTGATCCCTGTATGCCATATTCATTGCAAGGCCTTCGCGAGATCCTGCATAGGCGGGATTAATGAATGTTTCATTGAACATGTATTGCGTGAACGTAGGCTCAAGTTGAGCATGTGACGAAAATGAACTCATACATAGCACAAATACTGCAAATAAGTATCTCAGAAATTTGTTATCAAATGTTATCATATTCATTTATGAATAATTTATTGTATAATTCATTTTAATATTTAATTATAAAGTAACCCGATCTCGCTTTTTCACCCTCACCAAGATTCAACACATAGAAGTATGTTCCTGATGGTACTTTTCCTTCGCCGATAATTATTCCATTCCGCATGGCAACCGCATCCCATGAATTATCATAATTATCTTTTCCATAAATAATATTTCCCCAGCGGTTAAATACACTTAGAGAATTCCCCGGAAATTTTTCTATCCCTTCAATTACAAGAATATCGTTCACGCCATCGCCATCAGGAGAAAAACCATCCGGAATTATTATCGTGTCGCAATCAACAATCACCATTACAGTGTTTGTTGATGAACACATGAAAGAATTTGTTACGGTTACTAAGTATAATGTAGTTGCACCCGGAGTTGCAATCGGATTCGGACTGTTGATTGAATCCAATCCGATTGCTGGTGACCAAACGTAGTTTATTCCCCCGGTAGCTAAAAGTTGTGCTCCGTGTTGACAATCATAATTTCCTGCTGTAACAATAACTGCAGGTACTGGGTTAACTGATATTGTTACAAAAGTGTCTTTACTGCAACCGAGAGTTGTGCCGGTTACCGTATATGTTGTTGTAGAAAGAGGCGAAGCAAATGGATTACTGATTATTGGATTGTTCAAGTCAACCGAAGGACTCCACAAATAATTATTGGCTCCCGATGCAGTCATTTGAGTTGATTCTCCTTCGCAGATGGTAATTCCGGCACTAATGTTTAACACAGGCAATGGCTTCACGACTATCGGAAGAGTATTTGATGTAAAGCTTCCGCATACGTGATTTATTACTAACGAATAATTACCCGTTTGACCTGTTGCGTAAATACTATCAGTAGCTCCGGGAATTAAATTTCCGTTTCTAAACCATTGAAAAGTTCCACTTGTTACTGATGAACTAAGAACTGTAGTGATTCCTTCACAGAAATTATTTGAAGCAGATGAAATTATTACTACACCCGAAACATCATCAATTAAAAAAACGGATGATGTTGTACAATTATTTGTATCAATTGCTGTAATCGTATATGATCCAGCTATCTCGTTTAAGTCTTGTGTTGCCTGTCCGCTATTCCATAAATAAGAATAAACCGGAGTTCCGCCGCTTACTGTTACGTCAATAAAACCATTTGTATTAGCCAGGCAATTTGCAGAAGTGATTGTAGCATTTATTGAAAGAGCTGCCGATGGTTGAGAAATCATAGCAGGTGTTGTCTGCGTACATCCGTTTGCATCAGTGATTTTTACAGAATAAGTATTCGCCGGAACTAATAACAGATTCCGGTTAATGTCACCGTTACTCCATTGGAAAGTATAAGGAGGTGTTCCTCCGTTGACAGTTAAATTCGCATTACCGCTGCTGTCGCCAAAACATTTTACATCGGTTATTGTTACTCCGGAAATAATTCCTGAAGCAGGTTGTTGTACAGTCGTTGTATCCATACGGCTGCAACCAAATGCATCTGTAATGACTACTGAATACAATCCCGCAGGCACATTGGAAATATTCTGAGTCGTGTCGGACGTATTCCACAAAAATGTAAAAGGTACGTTTCCAACAGGTGAAGTTGAGACTGAACCACTGCTGTCACTATTACAAAGTGCATTATTATGAATGATGCCGGTAGATGTTATACCATTTACAGTGATATATATTTTACCTGATGAACAAAGTTGCGGAACACCGTTATCACAAATTGTATAATCAATGGAATCTAAACCAATATAACCTGGAGCAGGAGAATAAGTTATCGTTACTCCATCTGTAATTGCTGATCCATTCGATGGCTGCACGATTGAGGAAACGGAAATTGAATCCTGGTCAATATCGGAATCATTACTCAACGGGTTCACCTGAATACTTGAATTAGAACATACACTCGAAGAATCATTTGTTGTAAAAGGTATATCATTCACCGGGTTTACCGTGATGAACAATGTATCATTCACACAAATTGCAGGTAATGGAGTTCCTGAATCACAAATTGAAATTACTACTGTGTCCATTCCGAAATAATCAGTAACTGGATTGTAAGTATAGCTACCGTTTGAATTAATTGAAATGTTGCCATGGAATGGTCCGGCTTTAGGAATTGTATCAACATTCAACAATGTGGTATCAATATCATAGTCGCCCGAAGTAAGAATATTTCCATTTACTAATGTTTCTTCGTTGGTAGTTATTGTATCATTTACAATTATAGGAGTATCATTGATTGGATGAACAGTAAACAAAATTGTATCAGGTACACAAATCACCGGCGATGGCACACCATTGTCGCAAATGTTTATGATTACAACATCGTCTCCATTGAAGTTTGGTGATGGAGTATATTGATATGTTCCATTCGCATTAATTGCAATTATTCCATTAGCAGGGCCCGATAAAGGAACAGTGTCAGCAGTTAACGTCAATCCGTCTATGTCAGAATCAAGTCCGTTGATGACTGTTCCAATGACGTAACTGTCTTCATCAACTTCCGCAGTATCATTACTGATTGTTGGCGGATCATTAACAGTATTAACATAAATAATCAAAGTATCGTTCACACAAATTGATGGCAATGGCGTTCCGCTGTCACATACACTTAATACGACTGTATCGACACCGTTGAAATTAAGATCAGGGGTGTAAGTATAGGCGCCTATATTATTGATAACAAATCCACCGTTAGCCGGACCTGAAAGTGGAATGGTATTAACTCCAAGAGCTGTTGTGTCAATATCATAATCGCCTGCAGTAAGAATATTTCCTGAAACAGGGATTTCTTCATTCGTGCTGATTGTATCGTTTTCTATAATCGGTGTATCATTAAC
>JAYURB010000202.1:0-3878 GCA_043756425.1 Bacteroidota bacterium | reverse complement strand
AAGATTACCATCGTTCTTATGCACCGATTCAAGATTTCGAACACCACCTGCATAAAGGCAAAATACGACGTGGTTTACCTTTCTTAATCCTGAAGCAGCAAATAAACTTCCCGATTTCAAAATATAAGGCGCTGCAAATACACCTGCAGTAGCAAAGGCTGATTTTTTTATGAAGTCTCTACGTTTCATTTTTTTGATTTAAAAAAATCTGTACTCATCAGAAGTCATCAATGTAAAATAAATAGTTGCCGGATTTATGTTGGTATTGGTTTTAATTTGTTCTTTCCAAAAATGCTTTTCAAATTCATTCGGCTGCCTGTTATAGAATTTTTTATAAGTGTTTACGATAAAAACGGTCGTATCACCGTTTACCGAAGGCAAAGCAGGTACGATAGCATTGGTATCGTTGAGAAAATTACTGATGATTCTTTGTTCAATAACTTTCAGGTCACCGAAAGATGAATAGGCCACACTAAGATTTACCAGTTTCGACTGAGGAATATTGGTGCCGAATAAATCAGCATAAGAGATAGAAATAAATTCTGTCGTTGATTTCTGTTTGGTCTTTTCACCACCATCCTGAGTTACGGCAACATCCTCTACTTCGTATTGATATTTTTTATCTTTCGTACAGGAGTAGCCTGTGAGAATGATCAGCAGCAGGTATATTTTAAATATTGTTTTCATCAGAGTCCTATAAATTCATCGGAAGCAAGAATATCGTATTGAACGGCAGTAAAGTCGCCGGTTGACTGGTATTTTGAAGTACCTGCAGCCATTTCCAGTGTATTGGGTAATCGATTGAGATATTTTTGATAAAGAAAGACGACCTGTCCTTCATAATAATTTGACGAATGAGTAATAATGTTCAGATAATCATTTTTAGAAGATCCCGCTTGCAGAAAAATGACCGCATTGTTTCCTTCAACTATGGAAATACCGGATTGCTGTTCTGAAGTAGTAGGATTTCTGTTAATTAAATTTTGAAACGTTGAGATCACAAAATTAGCTGAACCCATGTTGATCAGGTCGTATTCGTAATTGTTGCACATACGTCTTTGCAGTTCATCGACTTCAATACTTCCGTTGATGTATTCGCTGTAAGCATTACGGAGCGGAATTAGGCGGTCAACTTCATATTGGAGGAAGGTCCACTGCAAAACGTAGGTTGAATCAGACAGAAGGTAAGTGAATAACGTAATCCAATTAGTAAAGTCTGCAGTATCTATATTGTTTAGGAGGTTTATTTTATTTTCTTCATAAACATGCGCTCGAAAATCGTTACTGCTGAAAACCTGGTTCAAAAAATTTCTCCGCGAAGCGCTATCGACTTTTGAAACTGTTAAATTAGTAAAAGCCTGATTGAACTCTGTTGGATCAGGTTCTCTGCCAAGGGTAAGAATATAGGTTCGTGTAATATAGTTTTCTACTGTAACAGAAGAAATAGTTTTATCCGGCGGCGGTTCATTCGACGGTATCTGTTCGAGCTCGGATTTTTTACAAGCCGAGAAAAAAATGATTAGGAAGAAGCTAATAGATAGTAAACGCATACTTACAATTTATCCTTTCGTAAAGATATAGAAATAAATTGATAAGTTTTATGCAGGCAAAAGGAAAAAGTTTATCTTTTATATACCTTTTTAACATCCCTATTGACTCCGGATTGAATTACAAGAATATAAATTCCTGACGGAAGTCCTCTATTATCGGTATATTCAAATTGATTAATTCCGGCTGCTGCATTCATCTTATTATTATATACACTTTGGCCGGATGAATTCAATAACATGATTTCCACATCAGATGCATTTTTCATTTCGAATGAAATGTTAAGTTGATCTGAAAAAGGATTTGGACCTACAGCAATTAATCTTATTAAATTTTCATCATCGATTTGTTGTTTCAATTTAATTGCTTTAATGGATGAATATGTATAATGTCCGTCGTAATCCGTTTGTTTTAACCTGTAATACGATTGACCTTGCAATGGATTCTTGTCAACATCAGAATAATATATTGTTTTAGAGCTGTTCCCGGCTCCTCGTTTATTTAGTATGCCACTAAAATTTTTCCCATCAGAGGAGCGCTCCACAGTAAAATATTCATTGTTAACTTCAGCACCGGTTGCCCAGGAAAGATCAACAATATCACCATTGTTTTTTGCATTAAAATAAAGCAGCTTTATTGGAAGAGTCGCCAAGGTTCTGCTTTTGCCAATACTAAATTGAGAAAAGCCTGTGAGCCCTGAGCGTATTGCTGTAGCAGTACCACCTGATTCGCTGTGCAAGGTGGAATCGTTTGTGCCCAGAGATTGCCAGGAAGAAGTGCTATTCGTTCTTTTCAAAACAATATAACTTTGAGGTCTACCCGGATTTGAATGTCCTTTCTCTTTAAGTGTTATGCTATACGAGCCTGAAGTCATAGAAGTGTTAGGTGTCAGTGTCCAATATCCGTAACTAAGCGTAGTATCAATAGATGTATTGTTTAAAGTCAAGCCACTTAAAGGATAGGAGGCGTTTATTGGACTTGCATTTGTAAAAGAGCTTAATATATTCGTAAAGCCGCCGGCACTTGAAAGATTTAAACTAGTCATTTCATAATAAGCTGCTGTTCCAATAGGAAAGTCATACGAACCTGATGAATTTACATATCTCCTTAAATTGCCTCTCACATAATTTGTATTGGAATAGCTATTTATGCTGCTCGTTGCTGAGTTTGTTACAATTAATTCATTTGCATTTGTAATAACCTGGCCGTTTATCAAAGAAAGAATACCACTAACGGAAGCTGTATTAGTCATCGTAACATGGTTACTATTATCGAAGGTTAAATTATTTACTGTTGCCGGTAAGCCATCGCCGGTAACCTGTGTAACGCTGCCGTCATAGGTGTAGTTTGCGCCTGTGCTGTATGAACGTGTTCCTGTAACTTGTACACTTCCTGCTGCTGCGGATGCTGTAATTCCTGCATTGTGTCCTGTAATTAATCCACCTCCGCTATTCAATGTAAACTTTCCTCCACCACTCATTTCAGTTGCATTCATGTCGAGAATTGAACCACTGTTCACCGTAAAGTGCACAGTATTGGTTATTGCACCGGGACCATTTCCTGTAAAGATTTGCGTACCTGATTTTATAAAATTAAAAAGTCCATAACCTGTAACAGCACTTGTAATAGAAGCTGTTTCTTTAATTAATCCTCCTGTTTGGGTAAAGTTTCCCTGAATATTAACCTGTGTATAGCCAAGACCACCGGAGCTCTGATTGTTTTGAGTCATGTCAAATGTTCCTCCGCTCATTGTAAAATTTCCGGTCAAGTTAATTGTCACCCACCCTGACCCATCGGATGATCCTGCTGCAGGAGTTAAATCAGTTCCCCAGAGTTTTCCATTTGAAATATTCAGGTTACCTCCTACATTAACGGTAGTTGGATGCCCTTCTGTGCAAATGTATAAACTTCCATTTTGCACATCAACATTTCCACCAACATTTATCGTATAACCATCTTCATCATCACATAATAAAACTGCTTTTGATCCTGAATTTAGCATTGTAAGATTTCCATTCACGGTAGTTAACTCTGCTTGCAAATCGATTTCAGCAGTTTGTGTTGAGTTCCAGGTAAAATTATAAAAAGATTGATTGAGGTTAGTCGGCTTAGTAGTTATAGCTCCTGTTATCTCTAATGTTGACCCCGTATTCCATGTCGCCAAAGGAAGAACAGGGGCATCAACATTTGATTGAAATACGCCGCCCGAATTTATTACCCAGGTACCTGCAGCTGTTGGAATTGAGTTGGAAGTTTGTATATATCTGGATCCAGTACCAATAGTAATATTACATCCGGCACCAACAGTATGAACAGAACTGGAGTTATAC
>JAYURB010000201.1:0-3880 GCA_043756425.1 Bacteroidota bacterium | reverse complement strand
AAATAAACTTTGCATTTCAATAAATGCAAAAATAAAAGTGAAGTGTTCTGGTAGCAATATTCCCTATGCTAGCATTACTGAAATTAGCGATGAAAACGGGAATCCGATTTTCAAAAAAGATGGCATTCATTTTAATGAAAATGGTCATCATTTTTTTGCAACACAACTGTTTAATGTGCTAAAATCAATGAAATGTTTTTGATTCCTTTACTTCTATTTTTCATTGTACATTTTGTAGGGACAATTTCCTATTCACCCAGAATTACAGGCGTTCTATCCAATAAATTATCTCTTTCAACATCTCTTTCTAACATACTATCAATTGTATCTCGCTCCGCTAGTGTCATGCTTATTCCTATTTTATCGAAAAGAATAGAATCGCAATTAGATGGAAAAAGTTTAACGAATGAAATTCCAAATGACTACTATGGGCTTTTTATAATCGCAATACTTGCTTCAATATTGGGTTTCTTACTTTTTGAAAAGGCAGTAAAACTACTTTTTGTATCAGTGATAGAATTTAAGTCAGGTAGCAATATGTTGTTTCAAGTTATCAAGTCATTTTTTACGTCAGGTGATAGTATTATTGAAAACCTACAAACAGTAAAAATCACCTTCTCATTTACAGATATTAAATATCTTTTTCTGAATGCAATAATCACCTGTATATACACAGGAGCAACGCTTGCAGCCGTTTATAGTGCTTATGTTATTCCGAGGTTTAGAGTTACTTCTTTAAGTTTTTCGTTTTTAATAAATGGGATTGCAACATTTATTTTTGTCACGATGATTGACCCTTATATATCATTACTTACTGATGAAGCTATGAATGACAAAACAAAGTTCTCGCATTTCTATTCTTTGATAAAATATTTTATGCTTGCTAGAATAGCAGGTGTCGTATTATCCGCGTTTACTTTTAAAATCTTTATTCGGATAATTGTGTTTTGTATAGCAAGCACGAATTAAGAACCATTTATCCTACCAACTTCTTGTACTTAAAGCGTTTTGGTTGTTCGCCCAAGCGTTGTTTGCGGTTCTCTTCGTACTCAGTAAATCCACCTTCATAGTAATACACCGAAGCATCGCCCTCAAAGGCTAGAATGTGCGTACATACACGGTCTAAGAACCATCTATCGTGCGAAATAACTACCGCGCAACCTGCAAAATTATCCAAAGCTTCTTCCAATGCTCGAATGGTATTGATATCTAAATCATTGGTAGGCTCATCGAGCAATAGAATTTCAGGATTACCAAAAAGAGCTTGTGCAAGAAGAACTCTTACTTTTTCTTTTCCGCTGAGTTCGCTCATCAGCTTGTTGTGATAGTCTTCATGCACACCAAGTCCGCTGAGCATATTTGCTGCATCACTTTCTGCATTCCAACCATTCATTTCTGCAAATAACGTTTCCAGTTCGCCGGCTCTGTTGCCATCGGCTTCGCTGAAATCGGCTTTTGCGTAAATAGCGTCCTTTTCTTCAATAACCTTCCAAAGCTTCTTATTTCCCATCATTATGGTATGAAGCACTGTAAAAGCATCAAATTCGAAGTGATTCTGCTTTAAAACGCTCATTCTGTCGCCCGGAGCAATTGAAACTTGTCCGGTTGCCGGCTCGATTTCGCCGGAGAGAATTTTTATAAAAGTTGTTTTTCCCGCTCCATTGGCCCCTATTATGCCATAACAGTTGCCCGGAGTGAACTTTAAATTGACCTCTTCGAACAAAACCCGCTTTCCGTAGCGTAATGAAAGATTTGATACTGATAACATTCTGAAATTTTTTAAGAGCGGCGAAGGTAGTGAATTTCAGGCGGAAAACCTTGGGAATGAAGGGGAATCAGGACATTTTTTGTCTGTTTATTGATTAACCACCGGCTGCTCTTCCAATTGAATCGGTTTATTGTTCCTACGACGCAAAACCTCAAAAAGCACAACTGATAAAACGATACTTACAATTACCTCCATCCAATCGCTTTCCGTTCCAACTTTATCAGGGTCAATAGAGGATACACCCTGCTGAAAGAGATACATGAAAATTACTGCCCCTGCATTGTTTACAAAATGCGCAAAGATGGGAAGCCACAAGCTCCCGCTCCAGGCAAGCATATAACCAAGCATTCCGCCAAGGACCATACGCGGAAGAAAGCCATAAAACTGCATGTGCATAGCACTAAATACAAAAGCTGTTGTCCATATAGCTATGTGAATGTTGCGCGACCATTGATGAAAAATTTTCTGAACGACGCCGCGGAAGACTAACTCTTCTCCTATGGCTGGCAACAGACCAATCATTATTAAATTAAAAGCAAAATCACTTATTGTATTCATTTTTAGAAAAGCTTCTGTCAACTGCGCTGCTTTATCTTCTGATTCTCTCATCCAGTCTTCAACACCTTTCAAAAATCCGGGAAGATGCATGTATGAATTAATTTCTCCCAAAAAATTTATGAGAGGAGTAGCCACAATCATAAGTATCGCTACGATCAGGAAAGAATATTTTTCCGGTTTAACATTTAACGATAAATAATTTAAAGGAAATTGACTGAATAGTGCAGCTAAAATAAAAGGAGGGAGCAAAAAAGTCCCTGTAGAGGAAACCAGCTGAACGAACTTTAATACAGAAATAGCCTGAGGAGTAGATGGATTTGCCAGAAGGTTTTGCATTTCAACCATACTGATGCCATAAATCATTGTAGCGCCAATGGTGCTGATAAACGTAAATAATACGGCTGATATGAGGATAAGACCTACAGAGATTAAAAATTTAGAATAGGGTGTATTGCTCTCCCAGATTGCTTTCATAGATTTTTTGGAGTACTTTTGTGAAAATTTTTATTGCGATTTCATGTCTCTTTTATGCGAAAGTATTTTCGCTGAGTGCGCTAAGATCGCAAAGAATTATTTGCAATGGTAACGATAGGCAAAATATCTCTTGGCGACTTTCCGCTTTTACTTGCTCCCATGGAGGATGTAAGTGATCCGCCTTTTCGTTTTGTATGCAAGCATTTAGGGGCTGATATGATGTACACGGAATTCATCAGCAGTGAAGGACTAATCCGTGATGCCGTAAAAAGCAAAATGAAGCTCGATATCTTTGAATACGAACGACCTATTGGAATTCAACTTTTCGGCGGTGAAATCGGCTCCATGATTGAAGCTGCACAAATTGCAGAGGGAGCCAAACCTGATCTTATAGACATCAATTATGGTTGTCCCGTTAAAGCTGTTGCATGTAAGGGTGCCGGGGCTGCTTTGCTGCAGGATATTCCAAAAATGGTAAAGATGACGGAAGAAATTGTTAAAGCAGTTAATCTTCCTGTCACTGTAAAAACGCGTCTCGGCTGGGATGAAAAAACGTTGAACATTGTTGAGGTTGCTGAACGCCTTCAGGACATAGGCATTCAGGCTTTAACCATACACGGCCGTACCCGTAAACAAATGTATAAAGGACCTGCCGACTGGACGCTTATCGGTGAAATAAAAAACAATTCACGCATTAAAATTCCGATTTTTGGAAATGGCGATGTCGACTCTCCTGCAAAAGCACTGGAGATGAAAAATCGTTACGGTGTCGACGGTGTTATGATTGGCAGGGCAAGCATTGGCAATCCGTGGATTTTTAATGAGATCAAAAAATTTCTTGCAACGGGCGAAATCATTGCTCCACCAACGATAGAAGATCGCATTGATGTCTGCCGTCAGCATCTGACCAAATCGATTGAATGGAAGAATGAACGTGTTGGTATCTTTGAAATGCGGAGGCATTATACTAATTACTTCAAAGGCCTCGATCATTTTAAAGATTTCCGAATGCGCTTGGTTACTTCAGAGAATATACCTGAAATTAATTCCATATTAGATGAGATTCTGGAGCGGTATTCT
>JAYURB010000200.1:0-3886 GCA_043756425.1 Bacteroidota bacterium | reverse complement strand
ATGTTCGAAGAAATCTGCGGTGCGCGACTTACAACAAACATTGGCCGCATTGGTGGATTTGAAAGAGATTTCAGCGAAGTTTTCTGGAGAAAATTAGATACGTTTTTAAAAGATTTCCCTGCGGGACTCAAAGAATTTGAAAAACTGCTTGTGCGAAATAAAATATTCATGGACCGCACCATTGGCTGCGGACCCATTTCAGCTGAACGGGCATTGAATTATAGTTTCACCGGCCCTAATCTTAGAGCTGCCGGGGTAGATTATGATGTGCGCGTTATGAATCCATATTCTTCTTATCAGGAATTCGAATTTGATATTCCTCTTGGAACAAACGGTGATACCTACGATCGCTTTATGGTTCGTCAGGAAGAAATGTGGCAGAGTCTTAGGATTATTCATCAGGCACTTGATAAGTTGAAAAAACTCGACGATAAAAAATCATTCCACGCCGACATTCCATCTTTTTATCTTCCTCCAAAAGAAGAAGTGTATAATAATATGGAAGCGCTCATCTATCATTTTAAAGTGGTCATGGGTGAATCCGATGTTCCTGCCGGTGAAGTGTATCATTGTGTTGAAGGCGGCAATGGCGAATTGGGATTTTATCTGATTAGCGACGGCGGAAGACAACCGTTCCGACTGCACTTCAGAAGGCCTTGCTTTATTTATTATCAGGCTTATCCTGAAATGATACGCGGAGCCTTCCTGAGTGATGCTATTCTTACAATGAGTTCTATGAATGTTATTGCAGGGGAACTGGATGCTTAATATTTACCTTTAGCTTTTCTTGCTAAAGATTATAAATGAAATATTAATAGTTTGAATTCTACTATGAGTACGAAAGACATAAAATTTTCCGATTCGTCGATGGATTATGTGCAGCGGCTGATTAAACGTTACCCGGAAGGGAAACATAAGTCGGCGCTCATTCCCATTTTACATGTTGCTCAGGCCGAATTTGACGGTTGGCTGAGTTCTGATGTTATGGATTATGTCGCTTCCATTTTGAAAATTCAGTCTGTGGAAGTATATGAAGTTGCTTCTTTCTATTCTATGTTTAACCTGAAGCCAATAGGCAAATGTCACATAGAAGTATGCAGAACGAGTTCTTGTTGGCTTCGTGGTGCTGAAGATATTATTCAGCATCTCGAAAACAGATTGAAAATTAAAGTTGGGGAAACTACTCCTGACGGAATGTTTACGTTAAAAACTGTTGAATGCCTCGGATCCTGCGGTACAGCACCAATGATGCAGGTTGGCACAGATTTTTTTGAAAACCTTACAAAAGAAAAAACCGATAATCTGTTGCAACGTTTCAGCAATGAGAACAAACGGAGAACATATTGCGATCAACCTGAAACACGGACAAGCTAATGGGAAAAAAACTTTTACTTCAATACGATCATATTCCCGGTATTCAATCATACGATGTTTACAGGAAAAATAATGGCTATGCTTCTGTTGAGAAGGCACTAAAAACTATGGCTCCCGATGCTGTTACTGAGGAGGTAAAAAAGAGTGGCCTGCGTGGCCGTGGAGGAGCCGGTTTTCCCACTGGTATGAAGTGGGGCTTTCTTGCAAAGCCTCCCGGTGTTGCGCGTTATCTTGTTTGCAACGCTGATGAATCTGAACCCGGTACATTCAAGGACCGTTATTTAATGGAGCGCCTTCCACATCTTTTGATTGAAGGTATGATTACATCGAGTTATGCTTTGGGCGCGAATACATCATTCATTTATATACGCGGAGAATATTTTTACATCACACATATCCTGAACAAAGCCATTGACGAAGCGTATCAAAATGGCTGGTTGGGAAAAAATATTTTGGGCACAGATTATTCACTCGACCTTTACGTTCACGTTGGAGCCGGTGCATACATCTGCGGCGAAGAAACCGCTTTGCTTGAATCACTCGAAGGTAAACGTGGAAATCCTCGTATCAAACCACCTTTTCCTGCCATTGCAGGATTGTATGGTTGTCCGACAGTTGTAAATAATGTAGAGACGATTACAGCAGTTGTTCCAATCATTAACGATGGCGGTGAAGAGTATGCTAAAATAGGAATTGGAAAAAGTACAGGTACAAAATTAATTTCCGCAAGCGGACACATCAATAAGCCCGGTGTTTACGAAATTGAAATGGGTGTTCCTGTAGAAGAGTTTATCTACAGCGATGAATATTGCGGAGGAATATGGAATGGTAAAAAACTAAAAGCAGTTGTTGCGGGTGGTTCATCCGTTCCGATTTTACCTGCTGAATTAATTCTGCGAACAGTCAACGGCGAACCGCGTTTGATGTCATATGAATCTCTTGCTGATGGAGGCTTTGCAACAGGCACCATGCTTGGATCCGGTGGTTTCATTGTTATGGATGAAACAACAAGTATTGTAAAAAATCTTTGGAACTTTACGCGCTTCTATCACCACGAAAGCTGCGGACAATGTTCGCCCTGTCGTGAAGGAACGGGATGGATGGAAAAAATTCTTCACCGTTTACTGGAAGGTCAAGGGAAAATGAGTGATGTTGATTTGCTTTGGGATATTCAATCCAAAATTGAAGGGAAGACTATTTGCCCGCTGGGGGATGCTGCTGCATGGCCGGTGGCTAGTGCTATACGGCATTTTAGGGCGGAGTTTGAAGCGATGGTGAAACATGTTGAACCTGTTCAGAAGAGCAGTAAAATTGTTGCTTAATAGGATGGAAGTGCAATTTTTAATTTACTGATTTTGGAGATTGCTTTGTGGTTTTAAAGTGCGTCATTTGGCAATTTGGCCTAAATTGCGGATCATTTTTTCTAGTGTTAACTTGGTTTGAAATTTCAAATCCTGCCTAATTCACTAATGAATGGTAGTTTTAAGTTAATTTATTTTTATCTTTGATATTAGCTAATTGTAGTACTTACTCTCTGGCACTTTTCTGTTCTTTTTTAATTTTAATTGAAAAAAATGAAATATTTTATTCTTGCTTTTTTATTTTGTTTGTCAGTTTTTACGCTTACCGCTCGGATCCAAAGTGGAAGAATAGAAGCACAATATAATTCAGGGACTTCTACTTATTTGGTTCGGATAACGACGTATTCAAAGACATCCTCTTTTAATTCAGACAGGTCTTTTCTTGACAGTGTGCATTTAGGTTATAACAACATTGTTATTTCAGTTAATAGAATTGCTAAGATTAACTACCCGGGCGATATAAGTTTAAATAAATATGAGTTCTTACATACTTTTCCCGGGCCGGGGAATTATTTAATTCACTATTCAGACCTTAATTCATATTCTTTTGTAAATATACCGAATTCATCGCCAACAGTTTTTTATTTAGAAACAGAGTTAGTAATTCCCATAGGCAATTGTATTGCCAACACTCCTCAAATTTTCATGGACCCTGTTTTTGTATTTCCCTGTAATAGAAATGTAAATATTGCAAGAACTGCTTTTGATTTTGAAAGAGACAGTCTTGCTTATACTCTTGTTTCCTGTAAGGTTGATCCTGTTAATACTATTTTGGGTTATTATCTACCTGCAGGTGTAAGCTTAAATCCTGTTACCGGAGAATTCAAATGGAATGGAAATAGTATAGCAGATACAGGAGAATTTCTTTTTGCTGTAAAAATTGAAAAATGGAGAAGAGCACCGACTTCTGTAATGATTCCTTTAGGTTATGTTATGGAAGAATTCTCTTTAAACATAAAACCAAATTTATCAACAAATTTTAATTTTGATACGTCAGGCTATCCTGTTAATGCTGGAGGTTATTTTTCTTCAACAGTATTGCCTGATTCTGTTTTTAATCTTCACATAGAATTTATTGATTCAAGTATTAGCCCAACACTTGGATATATTTCAAACATGATTGACTCATCAACATGGGCAACACAAACCAC
>JAYURB010000199.1:0-9529 GCA_043756425.1 Bacteroidota bacterium | reverse complement strand
TCCTGCAATATCTTATTGCTTTTTTATTTATTTCGATTTTAATTAACACAAAATCATCGTTGGGGCAAAACCCTCCGGTGAAACAATGGGCTTTTAATGATAAAGGCTCCTTACACCCTGGGGGACAGGGTTCGGGTGAAGACTGGTTTTATGCAGGTATACAAACTTCCGATGGAAATTATATCGGAGCCGGATATGGTGAAGAAGATCAAATTAATCACCCAGGAGTTTATTATGCTGTAGTAGTTAAACTCGATAAAGCCGGGAAAAGAATTTGGGAAAAGACATATTTGTCAAATAGTAACGATAAAACTGATTATGCGATTGATGTAGTTGAAGCATCAAATGGAAATTATATAGTATTAGTAAATATAGAAAACTCAGATGTAATTACAGTTAATAAATACAAATTCTATGAAGTTCTGGAATATGACCTCAACGGGAATTTGATAAATCACAAACAAATTAAAGATGCCTCCAATGTTATTCATGGGGGAGGTTATGGTTCAATTAGAAAAGTAATTGATGGAGGAACTCAATCAGGTTATATTATTGGCTGTGCGGATCTAAATATTACAACAGACTTTGACCAATTATTAGCTCATGCAACTTTAATAAGACTTGATAATAATTTAAATTTAATCACGACTTTTGGAACCGGTGGCATAACTTCTTTCAGCAACGCAGGTAGTAATTGCAGAACTGCTTCGGTTTTGCATAATTCAAATGGAACGCTTTCTGGTTTTTTACTAGTTGGAAGAGAAAAAAACGGATCAGCGGATAATGATTATGATGCCCTTGCAATAAAAACCTCAATTGATGGAAATACGATCAATTGGACAAGCCCATTTAGTGAGCCCATACTTGGCACTGGTTATACTGATGCATTTACCATAACTCCAACTTGTGCATGTACAACAACATTAAATGACGACTATTTTTCATGCCCTGAGAATGCGAGCTGGGAGGTAGGATTTTCAGGAGATGAAATTTCTTTTGGTGGAGATATAATATTAAATGTTTGGTTTGACTATAGATCAATAGATTATCCAAATACGTGTTCTAATTCTTGGCTTCCTCCTCAATCCTGGCGTGATATGGATGTTGCTTTATTAAGAATAAGTAATACTACAGGTGCTTTAACCGGTACTGTCCAGACTAAAGACATAGCCCATTTTTCCGGAATTGATTTTTTTACTCCCATGAAAATAAATGATGGTTTTATTTATTTGGCAGGAAATGACGCTCTCGATGATCATGATTATATCAAAATGCGGTTGTTAAAAATAGACCCTTCTAATTTTAGTACAATATGGGATAAAACATTTATAAGCGATGAAAATATATCATACACAGACACTGACCCACCTTCCACTCTAAACAAATACCATGTCAACTGTATTTTTGGAATGGATGTTACTTCTGATGGGGGTATAATTTTATCAGGAAATAATGGAGCAAATGACGAAGATTACATGATGGTGAAAATGGCTCCGGATTGTCAGAAAAATCTAACATATACAACTTCAGGTGACATTTCCGGCGGGCACACTTTAACATCCAATGAAACCTGGAACAGTAGCAGGAATATTCAGGGTGTTATTACAATCCCTGCTTCTAAAACACTTACTATCACAGGATCTTCAACTGTTATTAAGTTTGCAGACACCTGGCGCACAGTTGACTTTGATAAACTTGCATCCAATAGTTTTAATTTTTCTACTCTTGATCAGCCTACAAAAATTGTAGTTCAAATAGGAGGAAAATTGATTATCGATAACGGCGCTATTTTAAAAGGTATGGACGCGTGTGGATTCAGTGATGGTGATATGTGGGAGGGAATTGAAGTTTGGGGTGATCCAAGTACAAATTATCAACTGGCAAGCAATCAGGGTAGTCTCGAAATTAAGAATGGATCGGTAATAAAGGATGCTCGTTGTGGTATCCTTGTCGACAAAGGAGTCTATAACGTAAATGGAAACTCAGCCGCATCAAATATTTTTGGCGGAGGCATTATTAAAAGTTCAGCGTCTTTAATTCTAAATTGCAGGTTTGGAGTTGTGTTTAGCCCTTTCATTTCACATTATAGCAGCTACTACAATCCATCAAAAATAATCAATACAGACTTTATTTGTAATGCAGTATTGGCAGATGAAATATACAGGAATGAAAACGGAACAAGACTAGGGACTAATGCTTTTTTTAAAACTTATCTTGCTAGGGGCTTACATTTTCAGGGATGTAAGTTTGAGGGACTGGCAAGTTTAGATATTTCATTTAGAGGTACAGGTATTGGAGCATTTGATGCGGGGTTTACCGTTGAGGATAATACCAGACACTGTACTTTCTATAATCTGAACTATGGAATTGTCTCTGGTACATCTTCAGGTCCCGGGTTTAATGGTGCAATTAAAATTGAAAATGCTGAATTCGGAATGGATCATAGTGGAAATCCCCATGGAGCAAATTTCCAGAGTATTTATTTATTTGGTGCCGGTTTATTAACGACAATTAAAAACAATTCCATTTTGGTTCCTGCTCATGACAGAGCTTTCGGCATCGAATACGATGGCTGTACCAGTTTTATTTGCCAGGATAATACAATTACAGGAGAAGGGACTGTACATTCATCTTCCAATTTTGGAGTAATTGTTAGTTCAAGTTTCGATCAGGATAACATTGTTTATCGGAATAGTTTCAATAACCTGACTCACAGCTGTACAGCATTATTTTATAATGGCAATATTTCAGGCTTACAATATAAATGCAATGTTTACAATAACACCAGCGGTAATGATATTGAAGTTGTTTCTCAATCCGTTTTCTCTACGAATATTTCTCCGGGTACTGTACGGATAAATCAAGGGAATTGCTTACCTTCTAGTAATTCCAACTTTTTATCTTCCCCGGCAGGAAACACATTTCTTAACGCTTGTATTACCAGCGGAAATGCGTCAAGGATATTTCTCGACCCGATTGCTTTACAAACACAAGCCATGTTTTACAGCTACAACAACAGCAGTGGAAATTATGATCCGGGCTCTCCGAGTAATAATTGTATAACAAGCGGTATTTCTACTTCGGATTGTAATATATTTTATGGAACAAATGATAACCCTTGTCCTGATTTCACAAATCCCTGTCCAACATGTTTAATAAGTAATATTCAAAATGCAGACGGGCAGATTTTCAATTTGAAATCATTAATCGACGGTGGGAATACCGAGCAAATGATTAATTTTATTCAGAATCCGAATATTTCAAGTGAAATGCTGATTCACTTTTTAGACAGCGCCGGACGATACCTGAGTAATGAAGTATTGGCAGCGGTGATGGAGGAAGCTGACAGAATAGCAAACAGTGAGTTAAGGGATGTGATCGTTCAAAATTCACCGTTGGCAGATAGTGTTTATCAACTTTTATTAGAAACTAACCCTGTTATAGCAGGTAATTCAGAGGTAGTAACTGCGCAATTAACGGATTTGTCGCCGAGGGATGTCCTTGAATTACAGATTGGACAATTGCAGGGAATAAAAAGACAATCAGCCATGCAATTAATAGAATATTATCTGACCCATGATTCCGTTCCTGATGATGACAGCGCATCATCTATTCTACTAGCTGCAAATTATACAATTGATGCTGCAGGAATGAAAGCTTCTATGGGCGACTATACAAATGCACAGACCTTGCTTATGTCATACATTCCTAAATCACAGGAAGAATTAGATGAAAAAAAACTGATGGAAACGTATCTCTCACTGCTCATTGATGGTAAAAGGTGGGATTCTTTGGGATCAGAGCAATTGGAAGAGATTCAAACTGTTGCTTTGGGTATTGGTCCGGCAGCTGCGAGAGCAAAAGCTATTCTTCTAGTTCTTGGGATTGGCGATATCCAACCGCAAATACCATCGTATGAGCAAAGCAATTATAAAATAGCCTCTGTTAACAGTAGAAAATATACGATTACAAACTACTATACATTTTCTGAAGAAGCTGAATTAAAGATAAACCCGAATCCTGCAAGCAATAAAATTGTTGTTACCTATAGATTTCCCTACCCGTCAACTAATCCAATGTTGATAATAAGAGACTTTACCGGAAAGCAATTGCTTTCTTCTAGACTTCCAATGAATGAAAATACTCAAACGATAGAGCTTTCGGGATTTCAGCAAGGAGCCTATATAGTACAATTACTCGATAGTAAATCGATATTAAAGTCTGCTTCAATCGTAAAACTCAATTAAATGAAACAGGGCTTTTTAAAAAAGCAAGTGCAAAGTATACTTTGCACATGCCTGTTTTCATTAAACATTTTTGCACAGCAAAATTTTGACACGCTGGTTGATTATAATTATGCTACAGAATTTCCATACAGTATATATCAGGAAGCCGATAGCGGTTTTATTTTTATTACAAGCGGAAATAATGGTATTGAATTTAATAAATTAAATAAAGATGGCTCTCTGGCATTCCAAAAATTATTTGGAATACCATTAACTAAGCTTTACGTTGGGCTTTCGAATTCATTAAAGAAAACGTTTGATGGTGGTTATGTCTTTGGAGGGGGAATACAATATTCATCTTCCAGTGTTAATAAAGGCGATGGTTTGTTAGTTAAGTATGATGCTAACGGCGATACAGGATTTGTTAAAGCACTTGGAGATACAACATGGGATACTATCTATGATAGTTTTCAATTAAGCGACAGTGGGTATATATTAGCAGGTATAAAAAGGATATACTCCCCAAATTCAAACTATAATTTCTGGATAGTAAAAACAGATAGCATCGGAAACATTATATGGGAACGAACTTTAGGTACTACTGATGACGAAAGGGCTTATTGTGTCATTGAAAATAGCAGTCATCAAATAGTAGTAAGCGGATGGCAGGGAGTAACAGGCGGTTCTTATTATCCATATTGGGCTGTTTATGATTTACAGGGAACTCTGATTTTAACAAAATCATTAAATTATAATCCTTTTTACGATGGGGCAATAATTTATAATTATTATTCTGATGAGTATATTTTTATTGGTTATTTGGATTCGATAATTAATAACAACGATGCTGTGAATTCTATGTTTATTGCCAGAATGGATAGCAATTTTATTTTCAAATGGATGACGGTTTTTAATGCGCCTGAAAATAAATATATTTATATAGCAAAAAGAATTTCCGATTATGGAATTGTACTAGTAGGGTTTAAAGAAGATAGTACTACTAACTTTCCTATTGGTTGGATTGCAAAAATCGACAGCAGTGGTAATAAATTATGGGAACATTTTTATACCCACGGCAATAACACAAATACGTATAATTATTTTTCTGATTTTCAGGAAACCTTTGATCATGGCTTTATTGTTTGCGGTACAACCTGGGGAGGCCAATCACAGGACTCCTGGATTGTTAAACTCGATAGTAATGGTTGTCTGGATACAACCTGCGGTTTTAATACAGGCACAATAGAAGTATTTTATCCGAAAACTTCACTTGAAATATTTCCTAATCCTTCGACGGAGAATGTAACAATCAATTATTTCTTACCTCAGGGGAAAACCGGAACACTTTATGTCTTTAACATGCTGGGAGTAAAAATGAAAGATGAAATGCTTCCGCCAGGCAGTAAGCAAATTGAAATAAATATCAGCCACTGGGCAAAAGGGATTTATATGTGTGTTGTGGGAACGGGTGAAATTAAATATTATGGAAAAATTGTCAAGGAATAAAATTATGAAATATTACAATAATAAATCGATATTAAAGTCCGCTTCAATCATAAAACTTAATTAAATGAAACCGGGCTTTATAAAAAAGCATGTGCAAAGTATACTTTGCACATGCCTGTTTTCATTAAACTGTTTTTCACAGCAAAATTTTGACACCCTGGTTGATTACAATTATGCTGCTGAATTCCCTTATAGTATTTACCAGGTTGCCGATAGTGGTTATATATTTACAACAGCAGGAAATAATTTAATTGAATTTAACAAATTGAATAATGATGGTTCATTGTTATTTCAAAAATTATTTGGAATTCCTGTTAGTAGACTATATAGTGGGCTATCGAATTCTTTAAAGAAAACGTTTGATGGTGGTTATGCATTTGGAGGAGGTGTGCGATACGCATCTTCAAGTGTCAATACGGATGATGGTATGCTGGTAAAATATAATTCAAACGGCGATACAGAATTTGTTAAAGTACTTGGAGATACAACTTGGGAGACAATATACTATTGCATCCAGACAAGCGATAGCGGCTTTGTAGTAGCCGGACTTAAAAGAATATTTTCACCTTATTCAGACGCAAATTTTTGGATTGTAAAAACAGCTGTTAATGGTAACATTATTTGGGAACGTACATTAGGTACTACTGATGATGAAAGGGCTTATAGTGTTATTGAAAACAGCAGTCATCAAATTGTTGTAAGCGGATGGCAGGGGGTAACAGGTGGGTATTATTATCCATATTGGGCTGTTTATGATTTACAGGGAACTTTGATTTTAACAAAATCATTAAATTATAGCCCTTTTAATAATGGGGCAATTATTTATAATTATTATTATGATGAGTATATTTTTATTGGTTATCGGGATTCGATAATTAATATCAACGATGCTGTGAATTCTATGTTTATAGCCAGAATGGATAGCAATTTTATTTTCAAATGGATGACGGTTTTTTATGCTCTTGAACATAAATACATATATATAGCAAAAAAAATATCCGATTTTGGAATTGTACTAGTGGGGTTTAAACATGATAACAACACAAATTTTCCCGATGGTTGGATTGCAAAAATTGACAGCAGTGGTAATAAACTATGGGAACATTTTTATACACACGACAATAACGCAAATACATATAATTATTTTTCTGATTTTAAGGAAACTTTTGATCATGGCTTTATTGTTTGCGGTACAACATGGGGAGGCCAATCGCAGGATTCCTGGATTGTTAAACTGGATAGTAATGGTTGTTTGGATACAACCTGTGGTTTTAATACAGGAACTGTTGAAGTATTTTATCCAAATTCCTCTTTGGATATTTTTCCAAATCCATCAACGGATAAGGTAACAATCAATTATTACCTAACTCAGGGAAAAACAGGGAAACTCTCAGTCATTAATATGCTGGGTGAAAAAATGAAAGATCAATTACTTTCGCAGGGAAGTAAGCAGATGGAAATAAATATAAGCCAATGGGCCAAAGGGATTTATATGTGTGTTGTGGAAACAGGAGGGGTGATTTATTATGGAAAGATTGTGAAGGAATAATATTAATATTCTTATAAAGTACCAAATAAAACTTTTTATTTCATTTCCTAATCCTCTCCATTGTAATAAATGAATAATCGTATTCATTTTTCTCATCGGCTTTATAGTCGTGTATGTCTACAATCTTCCACTCGAGTAATTCCAGCTTAGGAAAAAAAGCATCACCATCGATTTTAGCGTGTACACGTGTCAGGTAAACTTTATTTACCCAGGGCAATGCTTTTTTAAAAATTTCAGCACCGCCAAAAATAAAAATTTCATTATCGCCTCCGGAAACAGTAAGGGCTTCCTCTAAAGAATTTACAACGGTTGCTCCCGGTGCTGAATAATCTTTCTGTGTTGTAATAACAACATTCGTCCTACCGGGAAGCGGCTTACCCAGACTCTCCCACGTTTTTCTTCCCATGAGAATGTGATGTCCCATGGTAAGCGCTTTCAGCCTTTTCAGATCGGCAGATAATTTCCAGGGAAGTCCATTTTCTTTTCCTATAACATTGTTTTCAGAAACGGCAACGATGATTGAACGCATAAATAATTATATGGCTACAGCGCCTTTAATGTGTGGATGAGGATCGTAATTTTCAATTTTCATATCTTCAAAATTAAAACTGTAAATATCTTTTACTTTAGGATTGAGAGAAAGTGTAGGAAGTGGTCGCGGCTGTCGTGTCAACTGAAGGTTTACCTGCTCAAAATGATTGCTGTAAATGTGAGCATCACCAAGCGTATGAACAAAGGTGCCGGGCTTAAGTCCGCAAACCTGAGCAACCATCATTGTAAATGCAGCATAACTGGCTATGTTAAAGGGCACACCCAGAAAAATATCGGCACTGCGCTGATATAACTGACACGACAACTTTCCATCGGCAACATAAAATTGAAAAAAGGCATGGCAAGGAGGAAGTTTCATCTTGTCGATTTCCCCAACATTCCAGGCGCTAACAATCAAGCGTCGTGAATCAGGATTCTTTTTTATTTGATCAATTACATTTGACAATTGATCAATCGAGCGACCATCGGACGATTTCCAGGCACGCCATTGTGAACCATACACAGGACCTAGTTCGCCATTTTCATCTGCCCATTCATCCCATATAGAGACGCCATTTTCTTTCAAAAACTTTGTATTCGTTTCACCGCGAATAAA
Source organism: Bacteroidota bacterium (assembly GCA_043756425.1). Classification (GTDB taxonomy): domain Bacteria; phylum Bacteroidota; class Bacteroidia; order AKYH767-A; family 2013-40CM-41-45; genus JADKIH01. The sequence goes on along the minus strand of JAYURB010000199.1, from coordinate 1,101 downwards.
CCAGAGTAATTCAATAAAGATAGATTTCGCATGAAGCTTCTTTGTTGTCAGCAACGGAAAACCTTTTTGTAAATCAAAATGCATCTGATAACCAAATACACTTTTAGTACCTGTTCCTGTACGGTCGCTTTTCTCAACTCCGTTTTGCATTACATGGCTGAGAAGATCGAGGTATTGTTTCATGAATTTTTAGTATCAATTTGGGTAAATGTAAAATAAAATTTCAGCGTTTATTGTAAAGATAGGAGCAAAATAGCTGACAATAGGCGGTTTTTTATCGACAATTTAAATTTTAGAATTATTGGACTTTTCACCTATCTTTCGATCCAAAATTATAAACACCTTTCCTATGAGCATTAAATTTCGTCTAATCATAATGAATTTCCTGCAGTTTTTTGTGTGGGGCTCCTGGTTGATTTCTATTGGTGGATATTTAGGCGGTACCCTGCATTTCTCCGGTGCACAAATTGGTGCTGTTTTTTCTACTTTAGGCATTGCTTCCTTATTCATGCCGGCAATTATGGGAATCATAGCCGATAAATGGCTGAATGCGGAAAGGGTTCTGGGTTTTTGTCATCTCATTGGAGCAGGACTTTTATTCTGGTCTTCCACTATTCAGGATCCCAATATCTTTTTCTGGGCCATGCTATTGAATTCCATGTTCTATATGCCTACCATAGCATTGAACAATACAGTTTCCTACATTGTTCTTGAAAATAAAAAATTCAATATTGTAAAAGACTTCCCTCCTATTCGCGTATGGGGAACGATAGGCTTTATTGCAGCCATGTGGACAGTAGATCTATTCGGTTGGAAGTCGAATAATATGCAGCTAATTTTTAGCGGATGTTCGGCCATTGTATTGGGACTTTATTCATTTACCATTCCGCAATGCAAACCGTTACATTCAAAAGAAAGTAATTCACTTGCCTCTTCCCTTGGACTCGATGCTTTTGTCTTATTAAAGCAGAAAAAAATGCTTATTTTTTTCTTATTTGCTATGGGCTTAGGTGCAGCTTTGCAAATTACAAATGCTTTCGGCGGTTCTTTCCTTGAAAGTTTTCAGACAAGTCATCCTGATTCTTTTGGAGTTAAACATCC
>JAYURB010000198.1:0-3889 GCA_043756425.1 Bacteroidota bacterium | reverse complement strand
CGCTCCTGCATTGGCAGTTGTTGGAATCGAAACGATAACAGATATGTTAATTGTGTCAGCGCAAGTGGATCCTGTTATCTTCCTAATCCCATGGTAAGGTCCAATGGTATTGGCTTGAGTTACAGGAAGCCAAAAGGAATCGTAGTATGTATAACCGGAGCGGATGTTTGGAACTGAAGCAAAAACGAGGGGAAGACAACCACCAATTGATGTATCCGGAACTGCTGCGCATGTAACAGGAACGGTAATGGTTGTATTGGTGTATCCTTCTACAGGACATCCTAAAGAATCAAAAAGTGATGGTTTACTGTATGAAATACGTGATAAACCGGAAATGAAGCCATTGAATAGAATACCTGCCTGATTTCCGATTACAGGATTACATAAAAGCTTTGTGCAATCGTCAGTTATTTTAGCTTTAAAGGTAAAAGTGGTAGTATTGTTTGACCCAATATGTGGCACTTGTCCACCTGAAACAGTATTCGCTCCATTTCCCATACGCATTTGTAATACCTGATAGCCACTTGAGCTAATGAGCTCGCCCTGATCATCACCAGGGGCATCAGTTTTAGGACCGGTATTTGGACCTGAAGTAATCCTCATACTACCCGGAACATACGATGTATTAAATGGAATTGTATCAATCAAAGTAGTTGCAACGGAAGTGTCATTACCAGAGTTAGTAGTTATTATGGTGTAAGCCAATGTATCGCCGGGATTCGGTGTTCCACCGTTAATGTCTGAAACTAATTTTTGCATATCGAGATGAGGCTCGTATGTATCAATAACAGATGTGAGAGCTCTTACCAATACTGTTTCACCACCTGTGGTTACTTTAATTGAAGCACTTGAAGCACCGTTTGTCAGATAGTTTTTAGTAGTATTGTCCGGTGTAAAAATACAAGCGTCATAACCCAACAGATTTGTGTAAGCCGGATTTCGTGTCAAAACCTGAGTAGCATTATTTGTAATTGTGCTATTGAAAACATCAGCTGCAGGATGAAGTGCATCAGAAACAGGAATAAAGGAAGCGTTTCCTTTGAAAAGAAGAGAATCCCCTGTGTAGCCTCTATCTCCATCGAAAGCTATTTCTCCCAATTCGAAATTAACTGCACCTGAAGGAGGGGTAAAAAAACCGTTTACATTAACAGTAACATTGGCACTTGAAGAGTTTACATTAGCTAAACCCTCAAATACAGTTATATTTTTTTCAGTCAATAATTCATTTCTATAAACGACAACAATAGTCCAGCCTCCCCATTGATTTGTGGATCCTAAATTTGAAACCATGTCAGCAATTGTAAAAGTACCGTTTCCGGCAGCTGAAACAATAGAGGTGATATTTTTATAACAATTGTAGAACACATAACCGCTGTTTACATCGAATGAAGTATCGGCAGTGAGGGTTGTATAGGAAGTTGAGCCCGGAACTTTAATCTTAACATTTTTGCGTTGAGCATATTTTGCGTTTGCAGAAGTAATTACGGAACTCCAATAAAGTCCGGCAAAAGATATTTTGCTGCACAATGGTAGGTTAAGATTTGCACTACTGGAACTGAAAGTTGCAGCATCGCCATCAATATCAATGTAGGCAGAGTTGCCATTGTTGTTTACCTGTGTACCGGCAGGAGGTATTTCGTTTTGAGCTGCAGTACAACTTCCACCTCCATTGCAGGTTAAAATGGAATTAGCCACCATTACCAACCCTCCTTTTTGGGTAACACTGTAACGTTTAGTAAAAGGGACAATTATTTGTGAAAACAAGTCATGCCCGGTGATTAAAGTTAAGCATAGAACTAAAAATATTTTCTTCATATTGAAATTATGTGGTGTTTGTTTCAAGGTTTTAAGCTCGGAAGGAATTTTGGACTCTTATTTCATTCAAAAAGCCCCTTTTTTATTCCTACACAGACTATATCTATTAAAAACAAAAATATAAACCTAAGGCAAGAGAGTATACTGTAGTACAGGTAGTTATTAACACTAAAAAGTGGACGGAAAAGCGCTTATTAGAAGAAAGAAAAACAGCGATTATTGCAAGAAAAAAAATTAAACGTATGAGGAGTTGTTTCTTTTAATTTGAAGTAAAATTATTTTTTCATTTTTTTTACTTTTCTATTTTAGCATAGGAACTGACGATCCCTTTGATTAAGGATGAACTGAATCCATTATGCTCCATTTCATTTAAACCAACAATGGTGCATCCTTTGGGCGTAGTAACCTTGTCTATTTCAAATTCTGCATGTTGTTTTCTTTCAATCAGCAGCTGGGCTGCACCTTTTACTGTCTGGTTAACAATAACGCTTGCAGTTTCTGAGTCGAATCCTATTTGAATTCCACCCTGGACCATTGCTCGCATAAATCTCAGAACAAAAGCAATTCCACAAGCACCTATTACGGTAGCTGCTTCCATTAATTGTTCTTTTATCGTTATGGTAGTTCCAACCATATCGAAGAAATACTTTACAACTTCAACATTAGTAGGTGATGCTCCTTCATAACAAATACAGGTAATTGATTCCTTTACATCTGCAGCTGTATTAGGCATGCCTCTGAAAACGGGAATCTTTGTTTTAATAATTTTTTTAATCTCTTGAATGGTAATTCCTGTTGCCACTGAAATGAGAATATGTTTGCCCGGAATTAATTTGCCTTTTATTTCTTCAAGTACAGCGCTTAAATCATAAGGTTTAACAGCAATCAGGATAATATCCGATTGGTCTACTGCTTTTGCATTGTCGGATGTAACGGCAATTCCCCGGTCTTTTAAAAAGCCTAAACCCGATGTATTTCTTTTAGTAACAATAATGTTTTTTACGGGAAATTCTTTTTCTTCCAAAAGGCCTTTCACTATGGATAATCCAAGGTTTCCGCAGCCGATTATGGCTATTTTATTTTTTTTCATTAAAGGTGAAGTTTTAAGATAATAGTTCGGCAAATATATGTTTTAATTGAAAGTAAAATAAAGAAGTAAGAGAGCAGATAAACTCATAATTATCAATGCTGCTGTTCCTGAAAAGTTTGACCAGAACGTGTTTTTATAAGGCCCCATAATTTTTTTATTGTTGCAAATGTGCATAATAAGTGCAATCAAAAATGGGGCAACCAAACCGTATAGAACTGCAGTATAAATTAAAATTTTAACAGGACTGATTCCCAAAAACTGGATAAGAAGACCAATCAATAGCGAAATAATCATGGTTATATAGAAGCCTTTAGCCTGAGGAAAAGTATTATCAAGACCTTCATTCCAGTCAAAAGTTTCTGCTATCATATAACTCAGGGAACCTGCCAAAACAGGAATAGCAAGAGCACCTGTACCGATTACACCAATCGAAAAGAGTATGTAAGCATGATCACCGGCAAGTGGCCGTAAAGCTTGAGCAGCTTCTTCAACAGTATTAATGTTAAAAACGCCGTTGGTATATAAAACAGTTCCTGTTGCCAGTATGATAAAATAAAAAACAATATTCGTCAGTAGCAAACCACTGGCGACTCCCGATTCCATTTCCAGAATATTGACTTTGTCGACCAGCAGGTGTTTTTGATTTATTTCTTCAACTTCCATGGAGGTTTGCCAAAAGAACAAATAGGGTGAAATGGTAGTCCCTAAAATTGCAACAAGCATCATAAAATAGTTTTTGTTAAATTCAATCTCCGGTAATACTGTATTTTTAAGAGCCGCCAGCCATTTTGTTTCCCTTAAAAATGGAATGAGAATGTAGCTAAACAAGGCAATACAGAGCCATTTCAGCACAAGTGAAATTCTGTTATACTTCCAGAAAATAATTGCATACATTAATAGAAAGGTAAAAGCAATCGAAAAGAAATAATGTGGAATTTTTGGAAACAATAAATTGGAAACAGCGCCCATGGCTGCTATATCGGC
>JAYURB010000197.1:0-9530 GCA_043756425.1 Bacteroidota bacterium | reverse complement strand
TGCAAGACTATCCGCCGGTGGGCGGACAGCACGAATAAATACACGAATGACTTTATTCTAATAGGTAATTCCAACCTCATATATGCCGGATATTTTATTGAAGCTTGCCCGGTTTCCATTATTCAAAGTCACACACTACCCAAATTCTCAAATTAACTAATTACCTTTACACTATGTCGTCACTTTTAAGTCCGGAAGAATTTCTTAATAAATTTGATAATGAAAAACCACTTTTAATAGATGCACGAAGTGAAAAGGAATACATTCATGCTCAAATTCCCGGTGCAGTTAATATTCCGCTTTTAAATAATGAGCACAGACACCTGGTTGGAATAGAATATAAAAAAAAGGGGAGAGAAGCAGCAGTAGCTCTTGGCTTTGAATTGGTTGGCCCTCATTTTCATGAATTTATCAAAGATGCAGATAAGCTTTCAAGTAAAAAAGAAGCAATGATTTATTGTTGGCGGGGAGGAATGCGCAGTTCTATTATGGCCTGGGTACTTTCTATGGCGGGATACAAAATTTCCCTTTTGAAAGGTGGCTATAAATCATTTCGTAATTTAATACTTTCTCAGTTTTCAATTCCTCGTCAAATTTTAATTCTCGGTGGTCATACCGGTTGTGGAAAAACCGACCTTCTGAAACAATTGAATAAATTTGGACAAGAAATTGTTGATCTGGAAGGCTTGGCCAATCATAAAGGATCTGCATTCGGATCTTTAGGATTACCGGACCAGCCTTCCAATGAGCATTTTGAAAACTTATTGGGCTGTATTTTGAGGAGAATGACTCAGGAAAATTTTATTTGGGTAGAGGCAGAGAGTCATTCTATAGGCAGAGTGAAAATTCCTGACGATTTTTTTTTCCAACTTCAATACGCTCCTTTAATTGAAATTATTGCATCCCGAAAATATAGAATGAATAGGATAAAGGATGAATATTGTATTTTCCCAAAAGAACAATTAGCTAACTGCACAGAAAAGTTAAGTAAAAGGCTTGGGAATCTAAGATTGTCAGAAGCGCTCAATGCATTGTCGGATGGAAGATTCGATGCCTGGCTGGAAATATTGATGGACTATTACGATAAAACATATTTGCACAGTCTGAATGAGAGAATGCCCAAACAGAAATCCACACTAACTATTGATGATTCAGATGATTTGAATAATATAGCAGAAAGACTTATTGCTCTTTCCGGACAAATAAAATTAAAAAGTACTTTATGAATTCTGTAGATATAAAAATTAAACTAACGCATTTCTCTCATGGTTCAGGTTGCGGTTGTAAAATTGAACCCGCAGTTTTAGAAGAGATATTAAATCGTGGAGAGAATGTCACTCCTTTCAAATCACTCATTGCAGGATATGAAACCAAAGACGATGCAGCAGTATGGGATTTAGGAAATGAAAATTATCTTTTAAGCACTACTGATTTTTTTACACCAATCGTCGACGATCCTTTTGACTTCGGAAGAATAGCTGCTACCAATGCCTTAAGTGATATTTATGCAATGGGAGGGAAGCCCGCTTTTGCTTTGGCCATACTTGGTTTCCCAGTGACAAAGCTGCCGGTTGATATTGCGCGCCTTATTCTTGACGGAGCCAAAAGTGTTTGCGCTTCTGTTGGTATTCCTCTGGCCGGCGGACATAGTATCGATATTCCTGAGCCTGTCTTTGGATTAGTGGTAAATGGTTTTGTTGCAAAAAAAAATCTGAAAAAGAATAATACAGCCAAAGAAAACGATCTTCTTTTTCTAACAAAACCTTTGGGTACGGGAATAATGGCTTCAGCACTAAAAAGAGAAAAAATTTCTGCTGATGATCTTGAAAGTGCTGTTAATGTTATGTGTAGAATGAATAACATAGGTTCAAAACTCAGCGAAATTGAAGGCGTAAGTGCAATGACCGATGTAACAGGATTTGGTTTATTGGGACATTTAATTGAAATGTGCGAAGGAAGCCGTTTTTCTGCTTTTATCGATTATAAATCGATACCACTAATAAAAGGAGTAGAAAAGTACTCAGAGCAATTTGTCTTTCCTGATAATACCTATCGCAATTGGAATGCCTATGAGAAAAAAGTAAAAGGCATAAACGGCCCGGCATTTATAACACTCTGCGATCCACAAACAAGTGGCGGTTTACTTTTTTCTGTTAAGAAGGAATCGGAATCAAAAATTGTAGCGCTCTTCAAATCGGAAGGGCTTTCTGATTTTATTAAACCGATTGGATACTTTACAGCATTGGGGGAGTGTGTTGTGAGTGTGAAAGAGTGAGAGTTTCGTTTGGAGTAGTACTATTTGATGCTTAGGGGGCAAAGGATAGGGGGGTGGGTCTTTTGATACCGATATTTTGTCCCTAAAGGGACGACTCAACTGAGAAGTTGAGAACGCAAAGTCCTAAAAGATCTACTTTTGATAGAAGCTCAGCTGAGCGAAGTCGAAGCCTTATCATAAACGTAAAAACGGTCCCTGAGCGGAGTCGAAGGGCAATTCTTTAACTTAATGACATTGCCCTAACACGATGACTCTAGTTGGCCCTTAAGAACACAAAGGCTAAAATGGATGTCCTCGCAGTATGATATTGATTTTACAGAAGTCCAATTTTTGATAACATTATTATTATAACAAAAACACCAAGGAACATCAAAAAAGCTATTTGCTTGCTTCGCCTAGGAATTGGCACCTCCTTTTTTGAAAAACATGAATCTCCTGCAAAAATAGACGTGATGGTTAAGAAGAACCATTTAATGAATGTCCAAATTTTTTTCATGCCCGTTTATTTAATTTAAAAATTATAATCAATTATTATAAAGGTAATAATAATTATTAAGCCTGCATTTTCAAATTTTCAAATTCCCGAATTCTCAAATTACAAAATCACCCCATCCCTCATCACCAACTTCCTATCCGCCATTTCCGCCAATTCCTCATTATGAGTGACGATGATAAAGGTTTGGTTCATTGATTTTCTCAATTCGAAAAAAAGATTGTGAAGTGCTTTTGCTGATTCAGAGTCTAAATTTCCTGATGGTTCATCGGCGAGTATTACTGTTGGTTTGTTAATCAGGGCTCTGGCAACAGCAACTCTTTGTTGTTCACCGCCACTCATTTCTGATGGACGGTGGCTTATACGATCTTTTAATCCTAATTTTTCTAGTAATTCGCTTGCCCTGACTTCTGCCTCGTTTTTAGAATCTCCGCCAATTAATGCCGGCATCATGACATTTTCCAAAGCGGTAAATTCAGGTAAAAGATGATGGGCCTGAAAAACGAAGCCGATCTTCCTGTTTCTAAATTGAGAGATCCTTTTAGGCGAAAGTGAGGATACTTCAACTTTATCAAAAAAGACCTTTCCCTGATCAGCTTTATCAAGCGTACCTAAAATATGCAGTAATGTACTTTTACCTGCACCTGAAGCACCAACTATTGAAACAATCTCTCCTTCCTTGATTTCCAGGTCAATGCCTTTTAGAACCTGAAGTGAATTATATGTTTTGAAAATACCTGAAGCTGAAATCATATCGGTCAAAATTAAGAAATTGTTTGATCTTCAACGAAGAAGGATTAATTTCATGGTAAAAGAGTTCTTTTAAAATAGTAATTCTCTAATATTCCTGATTTTGTGAAAATTGCCTGTTCATAATTTATGTTTTAATTCAATTATTTTTCGTTATTTGCAGTGTATTTTTGATAATAATAATTCAGCATAATGGCTGCCATACAAGACATTAAAAGTAGGTTCTCTTCTTTGGAAGAAAGGGTTCATAAATTGATACATTTGCATGAAGAAGCTAAAGCTATCAATGCCAAACTCATTGCAGAGAAAAGGAAGATGATTATGGAGCTGAATGAAGAGAAGGAAAAAAGCCACAGGATGGAAGAAGGATATAAGAATCTGAAAGAAATTGAAAAGAATTCATCCTACAACAGTATTTCAAATATGAAAAGAAAAATCAATGACATTATTCTTGAAATTGACAGGAATATGTCTCTGATTCAAGAAAAATAATTAGTTTAAATAAGTGATCACCCTCATGGGAGAATTACTATCAGTAAAAGTATCCATTGCGAATCGCAACTACCCGCTACGGTTAACTTCCGAAGAGCAGGAAAAAGTTCTGCGTGCCGCTGAAAATATTAATAAGCGCATCAAGGAGTTAGAGGAGGTTTATGCCGTAAAGGATAAACAGGACCTTTTAGCCATGTGCGCTTTACAATTTGCCAGCGAAGCATTGGGTGCAAAACAAAATACCGGAGAATTAGATAAAGAGATTTTGGAAAATATTTCTTCCATTGATTCATTAATTGACCGGTATCTGGAGAAGGAAAATTCTACTATCTGAGGTAACGTTCTTTGAATATAAAAGTTTGTAGCGAAAACATTGTTTTCCTTAAAACTTATTAATGCATACCCGCATTAGTTTCGATCCACTTATTAAACTCAACACTTCGATACCATTGGAGCCTACGCTCAATGACTTCGATGGCAGGCTGCTCCCGTTTCGGCGGGATTGTGAAAACAACGGCAGACACCAGAACGGTCAGGCCGCTCCACCCATGACAAAGGGGTTTATCTAGTCACGAAATTAGTGCGGGCTTTTTTGTTTCAGATTTTGAACATCAACTATTTGTTTCACATCTGACTAATCAAAAAAGTTTTAATTATAACAATACATCAAATTCAAAATATTTACTAACCATTTAATTATCCTCCTTTATGGACCAAAATATAGGTTTATTAATCGCCACCGACTTGGGCGCTCTTTTAATAGGTGCTTTTCTGGCCTGGTTTATTGTAAAACGATCGATGAAAGCCAAGGAATCTGTTGCAGGTGAAAAAGCTAAAATGATCGTTAAAGAAGCTGAAGCCGAAGCAGAAGTCCTTAAAAAAAACAGAATTCTCGAAGCCAAAGAAAAATTCTTTCAGCTGAAAACAGAACACGAAAAAGTAATCAACGAAAAAGATAAAAACATAGTTATTGCCGAAAACCGTATCAAACAAAAAGAAACCACCCTTGCTCAAAAGTTAGAACAATCGCAACGAAAAGAAAAGGAATATGAAACCCTTCAGGCTAATCTTAAAAACCAGCTTGACATCATTGAAGGGCGAAAAGAAGAACTTGGCAAGCAACATCAGCGTCAGGTAGAACAACTTGAAAAAATCAGCGGACTTAGTGTTGAACAGGCAAAAAGTCAATTAGTTGAAGCCCTGAAAGAAGAAGCAAAGACTAATGCAATGTCTTACATAAAAGACATAATGGAAGAAGCCAAGCTTACTGCAAGTAAAGAAGCTAAAAAGATTGTCATTCAAACTATACAGCGCGTAGCAACGGAACATGCTGTTGAAAATGCCGTTACCGTTTTTAATATAGAAAACGATGAAGTAAAAGGACGCATCATTGGCCGTGAAGGCCGTAACATTCGCGCCCTGGAAGCTGCAACAGGAATTGAAATTATTGTTGACGATACTCCGGAAACAATCATACTTTCAGGTTTTGATCCGGTCAGACGTGAAATGGCCAGACTCGCTTTGCACCAATTGGTAAGCGATGGAAGAATTCACCCTGCACGTATTGAAGAAGTCGTTGCAAAAGTGAAACGTCAGCTGGAAGATGAAATCATTGAAGTAGGAAAACGTACAACTATCGATTTAGGTATTCATGGACTGGCTCCTGAACTTATTCGTATGGTTGGAAGAATGAAATACCGCTCTTCTTACGGACAAAACTTATTAATGCATTCCCGTGAAGTTGCCAATTTATGTGCTATTATGGCAACAGAACTTGGCCTCAATGTTAAGCTTGCCAAGCGTGCCGGACTCTTGCACGACATAGGCAAGGTTCCCGATGATGAGCCTGAATTACCGCATGCTATACTCGGTATGAAGCTTGCTGAAAAATACAAAGAGAACCCTGAAGTTTGCAATGCTATAGGAGCCCACCACGATGAAATTGAAATGAATAGTCTCATTTCTCCTATCATTCAGGTTTGTGATGCTATTTCCGGCTCAAGACCCGGTGCACGACGCGAAGTTGTTGAATCGTATATCAAACGATTAAAAGATATGGAAGCACTGGCATTATCTTATCCCGGAGTAGAAAAAACTTTTGCTATTCAGGCAGGTCGTGAATTGCGTGTAATCGTACAAAGCGAGAAAATCACCGACAAACAGGCTGAAGTTCTTTCTTTCGATATTGCCAATAAAATACAGACTGAAATGACATATCCCGGACAGGTTAAGGTTACCGTCATCCGTGAGACCAGGTCTGTCAACTATGCTAAATAATCATGCTAAACGATGAACGCTCAACGCATCGTCATCAGGCCGGGTTCTGAAAATGCTAACTATTGGAAAGATCTCTGGAATTACCGCGGACTATTTTTTTTCCTTGCCTGGCGTGATGTTTTAGTTCGTTATAAACAAACTGTCATTGGTATTGCCTGGAGTGTTGTGCGTCCGTTGTTGACAATTTTAGCCATGGGATTTATTGGCTGGCTCTTCAACTCTTCACTTCCTGAAGGGATTCCTCGACTTTTACTTGTATCGGCAGCAGCGTTGCCATGGCAATTCTTTTCAACGTCGTTTAGCGAAGCATCCAATTCACTTATTGTAAATTCAAATCTGCTTACTAAAATTTATTTCCCCCGCCTTATTGTTCCAGCAAGTGCCGTAATCGTTTGTCTGATAGATTTTTTTATCTCTCTATTTGTTCTTGCTGGTATAATGGCCTGGTATCATTTTGTTCCTGATATAAAAGTGCTTTTATTTCCGTTGTTTTTATTACTTGCAATTATAGTATCAATGGGTGCCGGACTATATATAGCTGCATTGAATGTTAAGTACCGTGATTTTCGATACGTTGTTCCTTTTATTGTTCAATTCGGTTTGTATCTTTCTCCGGTTGCTTTCAGCAGTCAGGATATATATTCAAATTCTTCCATTCCTGATTCGATTAAATTTATTTATTCATTAAATCCAATGGTTGGTGTAATCGATGGTTTCAGGTGGTGTCTTTTAGGCGGAAACATTTCTCTTCACATGCCTGGGTTTCTTATTTCAATCTTCATAAGCCTTGTGGTTTTTGTTTTTGGAATCAGTTATTTTAGAAGAACTGAAAAATCGTTTGCTGATATTATATAAAATGGGAAAAACGGTTATTACAGTTGAGCATCTAAGTAAACGCTACATTCTTAAGCATAAAAAACAAGAGCGCTATACAGCACTGCGAGATGTTTTAACGGATAAAGCCAGAACATTTTTTAAGAAAAGGCAGGTTGGCGATTTTAAAGAAAGAGAAGAGTTTCTTGCTTTAAACGATATTTCCCTTGAGGTCAAACAAGGTGATCGTATTGGTATAATTGGTAAAAACGGAGCCGGAAAATCTACGCTCTTAAAAATCCTAAGCAGGATTGTTTCTCCAACAAAAGGACAGATTGTAATTGAAGGAAGAGTAGCCAGCTTACTTGAAGTAGGCACAGGTTTTCATCCGGAGCTTACTGGAAGAGAAAATATTTTCCTGAATGGTTCTGTTCTTGGAATGACAAAAGCTGAAATAAAAAGAAAGTTTGATGAAATAGTTGCTTTTTCAGAAGTTGAGAAATTTCTGGATACACCTGTGAAGCGTTATTCATCGGGAATGTATGTTCGACTCGCTTTTTCTGTTGCTGCACACCTGGAACCTGAAATTCTTATTGTGGATGAAGTGCTTGCTGTCGGTGACGCTGATTTCCAAAAGAAATGTCTGGGTAAAATGCGTGATGTCACAGGTGAAGGCAGAACTGTATTGTTTGTTAGTCACAACATGGGCGCCATCAATACACTATGTACAAGTGCAATCCTGCTTGACAAAGGCACCATTCAGGCTATGGGAGATACAGAAAAAATTACCGGAATTTATTTTAGTGGAAACATGTTCGGCTCCGGCGAGTTTATAATCGGTAAAAATAACAATAATGAAAAAGTTGTCATTGAAAAAGTGATACTAAAAGATGGCAATGGAAGCATAAGAAGCAATTTCCAGTTTGGCAGTAACATTGAAGTGGAAGTAGAATTGAATTCTCTTTCAGAAATCGATGAACCTTATATTTGGATTGCCATTAAATCGGCACGCGGGCCTATTACCAATGCATCCGGACTAATAGACGGTTATCGCCCTGCTAAATTCACTAAAGGAAAGAACATTATTAAGTGTACTTTTTTCAATGTTCCTTTATTACCCGATCAGTACACCATTCACATGGGTATTAGAGATTCCGGGGGGTCAACTTCAATTACTGATACAAAAGATGTAGCTGTATTCAGTATAGTGACTGTTTTATCGGAAGTAGGTCTGAATCCTGTACTTGCTGATACACTTGCCGGAGATTCTGTTTCACCAATTATACCGTATCAATGGGAATTCAATGATGGAAAAAAATATATTTTCAACGTAAAGAACTATGTTAAATAATAAATCTGTTTTAATAACCGGAGGCACCGGTTCATTCGGCAAATCGTTTGTTAAAATTATTCTTGAGAAGTATCCGGATATTAAACGTCTGGTAATCTTTTCACGCGATGAACAGAAGCAATTCCAAATGGCTATGGAATATCCAAATGATAAATACCCGCAGTTAAGATTTTTTATTGGTGATATCCGCGATTACGATAGGATTCGTATGGCATTAAAAGGTGTTGATACTGTTGTCCACGCTGCTGCTATGAAACATGTTCATATTGCTGAGTACAATCCAATGGAATGTATTAAAACAAATATCATTGGCGCTGAAAATCTGATTATGGCCTGCCTCGAATCAGAGGTTGAAAATGTTGTTGCCCTCTCTACTGACAAAGCTGCTGCTCCCATTAACCTGTATGGTGCTACAAAATTGGCTTCCGATAAACTTTTTATTGCTGCCAATAATATTAAAGGAAAGAAAAAAATTAAATTCTCCGTTGTGCGCTATGGAAACGTTATGGGTTCTAATGGCTCCGTAATTCCTTTCTTTCTTAAAAAAAGAAGTGAAAAAGTTTTGCCTATTACCGATCCATCCATGACGCGCTTTAATATATTATTGCCTGAGGCTGTCGACATGGTTATTTATGCTCTTGAAAATGCCTGGGGAGGTGAATTGTTCGTTCCTAAAATTCCATCGTTTAAAATTACGGACCTCGCCATGGCAGTTGGACCTGATTGCAAACATCCTGTTGTGGGAATCAGACCCGGCGAAAAGGTTCATGAAGAAATGATTACATCTTCCGATTCTTTTTCAACGTACGATATGGGCAAATACTATGTAATTTTACCTCAGCTTACCAATTGGAAAATGGAAGATTTCCTGAAACATTTTAAGTCTACTCGAGTGGCTGAAGGTTTCAGTTACAGTTCGGGGACTAATACAGAATGGTTATCTGTAAAGGAATTAAGGTTATTAATAAAACAACAGGTTGATCCTGATTTTGAAATTTCTTAATGATGAAACAAATTCCATACGGTAAACAATTCATCAGCGATAGTGATATTAAAGTCGTTGTGGAAGCTCTTCAATC
>JAYURB010000196.1:0-9544 GCA_043756425.1 Bacteroidota bacterium | reverse complement strand
GTCAAATAAAATTGCTTTCTCAAGATCAGGTGATTCAAGAGCAAGAAATTCAAAGAGTTATGTTAACAAGAAATGGATTAATCGGATTCATTGCATTGATAATGATTTTTGCAGCAATATATATTAATCTCCGCATTAAGCGTGCAAAAATGGCAAAAGAGAAAAAGCGAAGTGAAGAATTACTATTAAATATTTTACCGCAAGAAACAATTGATGAACTTAAAAATAAAGGCAAAACCATAGCTAAAGATTTCGATGAGGTAACAGTAATGTTTGCTGACTTTAAAAATTTTACTTCCATAAGTGAACAATTCACAGCCCAGGAGCTTGTGGCATTAATAAATTTATATTATAGTGCATTCGATGATATTATTTCAAAGAATAAAGTTGAAAAAATAAAAACCATTGGCGATTGTTATATGTGTGCCGGAGGCTTGCCTGTTGAAAGTAAAACGAATGCTGAAGACACTATTACGGCAGCATTGGAGATAAAAGATTTTATAGCAAACGAAAATAAAGAACGCAAATTACTCGGCTTACCTTTTTTCGAAATTCGTATTGGTTGTCACACGGGCCCTATCGTTGCAGGAATTGTAGGTATAAAGAAATATGCATACGACATTTGGGGTGATACCGTGAATATTGCATCGCGTATAGAGTCAAATGGTGAAGCCGGAAAGGTAAATATAAGCGGCGCAAGTTACAATTTGGTCAAAAATAAATTCAAGTGCCAATACCGCGGAAAAATTCCGGTGAAAAATAAAGGAGATATCGATATGTATTTTGTTGAAGAGATTAAACATTCATAGCGAATCGAAAAAAATTAATTAGCCCTGAAGGGGCGATATTCCATAGAAAAAAAATATTGATTAACAATTAGCCCTGAAAGGGTGAAATCCTCTTTTCGTAGATTACTCCAAAATCAGTTTCACAACCTCTTTCCTCTCATCACCCATCAAACTTACTAAATACAATCCCCTGCGAAGTGAAGATACATCAATAGGGATTTCATTTAAACCGGTTGCAGAGGTTCCTGACTGCATCATAATCTCCCGTCCGGTAATATCAAATAGTTTAATACTGTAATGTTCTGTCTTGTTTGAATGGAAGGCTAGATTAACAAATTCCCTTGCAGGATTTGGATTGGCAGATAAAAATATGTTTTCTGAATTTCCATTAGCTATGAATGGAACATCCGTACTTCCTGAACTTTGTCCGGGAATAACGGTTAGAGGCAATGAATTGGAATAACAATATCCGCTGTTATAAACCCTTACATAATAAGTTCCCGGTGCATAAACAGTAATACTTTGAGTAGTTTCTCCTGTTGCCCATAGATAGCCTGGTGCCTGACTTGAGGTTAATGTAATAGACTGTCCGGGATTTATGATGGAAGGACCGCTAAGTGTTATTGTCGGAACAGCAGGAGGGACGCAGGCTGTAGAAGATATCGTTAATGGCGATGATTCAGCAAAGCATCCGTTGGAGTCAGTAATTTTTACAATGTATGATCCAGCTGTATTGACAACAATAGTTTGTGTTGTTTCTCCTGTTGTCCATAAATAATCATTTGAATAACTCGCCATTAGGCTAACCGTTGGTTGAGCTTGTGTAAGTGTCGTTGGACCAGTAACACTGATAGAAGGAGCTGCCGGTGCAGAAAGGTTATTAACCTGAACAGGAACTGAAGCGGCAGAACAATTAGGTCCGCTATATGCATTAACCGTATAACTTCCCGCTGATGAAACAACAATCGATTGTGTTGTTTCTCCAGTGGACCATAAATATCCATTTGCAGGACTGGAAGTTAGCATGACCGAAGAACCCGGGCAAACATTCAGTGATCCTGTTGTAGTAATGGTTGGTGTAGTCGCAACAGAAGCAGCATTGACATACATTGCAGTTGAAGTTCCTGTACAGCTTCCGCTTCCTGTAGTAACTGAAAATGCTCCTGATGTATAAACTACAATGGATTGTGTTGTTTCACCGGTTGACCATAAGTAATTACTTGCCTGACTAGCGGTAAGCGTAACACTACCACCCGGACAAAATGACAAAGGACCGGATGCATAAATTGAAGGTGTGCTTCCTGAAGTTGCAATGGTTACATCTATAGGTGATGATATTGCACTATTCCCTGTTGAATTTACAACTGTAACTGAAAATGTTCCTGCTGAAGTAACAGTAATCGATTGACTTGTTTCACCGCCGGGTGACCATAAGTAAGAAACCCCCGGATTTGCAGTTAACGTTACGCTTCCACCAGAACAGAATGATGTTGGTCCACTGGCTGAAATTGTTGCTGATGCTAAATTTGTTTTAGGCATTAAATTATACGTGAACCATTGGTATCCTTCTAGGTTTATAAATTGTTTAAAGCTGCCTGTCTCCTGACTTAAGTTATTTGAATACGTCTGAAATGGTTTCGATTGTGAATTTGAATTTAGCCACGGTCCCATAAACACAGGCTCACTGGAAAAAATGGGAAGTACATTCGTTGGAGTATTTATAGATGCAATATCTTTTAATCGATTTTTAGAGTAAGCATAAACATCAGCATCGTTTACCCTATATGCATGCAGTAATATCCTGTCTGCTATGGAGGCTAATTGTGACATTTGTCCTGCTGTTGGCCACCCAACATATACCTCTGATATAAGTCCGTTGGCTGCACACATAGAATCAATTAAAGAGAATTGCAGCCAGGCAAATTTCCATGCCCCTGCAGTATCGCATGAATATCCTCCGGGAGAAAGATAGTGGCTGCAATAGCTGGAACTAATTGTAGCATTTGCCCAGAACTCAAACTCCTGATTTATGACATCAAATTTTTCATCGGAAGTGTTTCTGGAGTTGTTATAAGGGAGAATTTTATTGGCAGCATAATCGTATGATTCAACTACAGCGCCGAATTGTGATACACCATACTGTATACGCGCTTTGGTAATAAAAGCTCCCAGTTGATCTTTATCTGTTGAACTGTTCCAGTTGATATATCCTAAATCGTAAAAAGCAAAGTAGTTAAAGCCATTGCTTTGTGCGTACTGAAGAATTGAATCTTCTTTTGTTGGATTCCCCAAAAAATCATAAAGACCACACAAATAAAAGCCACGTACATTCTGCCCAAAGGATATAGAACCCTTTGACAAAAGAAGAATTAAAAATAAAAAGCGAAAATAATTGCGCATAACTTTTATAGTGTTTTATAGCTTTTTTTTTGATTAATTGGCGAATATAATAGGAAAAGTGGCTAGAGAAGCCACCTACAGGCTTTTTAGCTCCTCTAATTCATTGTAAATCCAATATTAAAGGGCCTTAATGAAGCATTTATGCTTTATAGTGTTGAAATCAAAAACACTTGGAATGAAAAATGAAGTTCATCTGAAGAAAAACTTCTGAATACTTATTAACAATTCGGCCTTGTCAGGTATTTAAACAAAAAAAGCCCCAAAACTGGGGCTTCTTTTAGATTGTTTGTCGCTCGCTTAGTGGGCGATAACAATCTTTTTGGAAAACACACTGGTATCATCTCTAACTGAAAGGAAGTAAATCCCGCTTCCTATTTTCGTTAGGTTAAGTTTCGCTTTGTTTAAGCCGGGGGCAATTTGTGAATGATCTTCGTATAAAATTCTGTTATTAATATCGGCTAATTTTATTTCTGTCATGCATGTTTTTGACGACAATAAATCTATCGTCAGGATTTCATTCGAAGGATTAGGGTAGACATTGAATTTTACTACGTCTTTTTCATTTCCATTATTTGCATTTGGGATTTCAAAAATTGATGAAGAAGTAGAAACGGTTACATTCTCTGTATTGGAAATAGCATAACAACTAAAACTGTTTGAAACAGTTAATGAGTAATTACCCGATTGAAGTGCATTGTACGAAGACGACTGACCTCCATTTACAATGTTATTACCATTGAACTTCCATTGATACGCTGTTATAGTTCCGCTTTCAGGAAATGCTGTTGAATTGATTGTTACAGGATTTCCATTAGGGTTCACCTGTGTAATAGAAACGATAGGATTGTTTTTTACATCTACAGTTTTAACAGGTGTTGTTTGTGTGTTTCCATTGGTCGTTACCTGGCATGAATAATTTCCGGAACCGGTAACTGTTATTGATCGTGTCGTTGCACCCGTTGACCATAAATAGGATGTACCTGTCGATGCTGTTAGACTTACACTTCCTCCCGAACAGAATGTTAGCGGACCCGATGCAGCTATTGTTGGTCCGGAACTCGGCACAGGCTTAGGCATAAATACCCAGTCGAACCACTGATGACCTAGTAAATTTATATATTGTTTCCACGAGGAATTGTCATTATCGAAATCTGTTTTGTACTGATTGTAAGCATCTGCTTGCGAATGTGAATCCAGCCACGGTCCCATGAAACTTGGTTCCGCTGAAAATATTGGTGCTACATCAACCATGGTAT
Organism: Bacteroidota bacterium; assembly: GCA_043756425.1. Taxonomy (GTDB): domain Bacteria; phylum Bacteroidota; class Bacteroidia; order AKYH767-A; family 2013-40CM-41-45; genus JADKIH01. The sequence goes on along the minus strand of JAYURB010000196.1, from coordinate 5,100 downwards.
TGGAAGATGCCAGGTATTGAAGCCGTGTTGAACTGTAACTGTAAAGTGATGATGTACCCGTGCGATAGGCATGAAGTAGTATCCTGTCTACATTGGAATGAATTTGTTGTGCTTGCCCTTGATTAAACCATCCCAGGTAGGTTTCGGAAATAATATTTTGCGTTGCTGCAAGTGAGTCGATTTTATGTAATTCGGAGATGTAGTACTTAAACCCTCCGCTCGTATCGCAATTGCAATTGGCCGACTGTAAATATTGTGTACAATAGTATCCTCCCGGATTTACTGATGAAGATGTCCAGAATTCAAATTCTAAATTAAATACATTGAATTTTTCATTATCATCCGATCGGCCAAGATTATAGGGTGTAATTTTATTTTGAAAACTATTATAGGTTTCACATACTGCTCCAACATAGGTAATTCCATACGATACTCTTGCTTTATATATAAATGAACCTAGTGAATTAGCAGTAGTCGTATTGTTTAAATTCAAAGTATGAAGCGAATATAAGGCAAGATAATTAAAAGAACTGTCTTGTGCATACTGCAGCAAACTGTCTTCCTTATTTGTATTGCCAAGAATAAGATTGAAATTATCAATATACATTCCACGCAATGCTGTTTGCGCATTTGCTTGAGTGAGTACCAATAATGTGAATGAAAAGTAGAGATAGAATTTTCTCATGGAGTAAAGGTGTGTTTCGTGTTCGACGCAAAATACACCCCTGATAAACCCTAATGTTTGAAAAATAGGAAGAAAATGTTTTTTGTAAGAATGTAAATAGTATTTTACTAAATATCCTGATAGAAATTTAGAATTTTTAATAAATTGATTTCAGATGTGCGGTTTTTAGAAGAAAACCTAATTGTGTTAATCTGTTTTGTCACATACATAATTGTAATATGATACATGTTTTTATTGAATTCACTTCGTTATTTATAATTTAAATGTAAATGTGTTCATTTTGCTTTCCTTTATGAAATTTTCGTTTTTTCTTATTTTTAAAAAAGAGTTAAAATCTAGCAGGTAAATAAAATACGTATATTGTGATTTAATTTTCATTATTCTAATTAATATTAAAAAAAATCAAATGAGATGCCTTACCTTATTATTTACATTTGTTATTTTCTCAATATCTTCAACTGCCCAGTTAAGTTGGTTGCATTTACCAAATTTCCCCGGAACTGGAAAAGTGGGAGTATCTTCATTTGCTTTAAACGGCAAAGGGTATATGGGCTTGGGATTTGATTCACTGGTTCAAGGAAGTACGGACTGGTTTGAATATGATGCAATATTAAATACTTGGACACAGAAGTCTAGCTTTCCGGCGATGGGTAGATGGGGTTGTGTTAATTTGGAGATTGGAAATAAAGGGTACGTCATTACAGGCTCTCTCAATGGAGCAAATGGAAATGAAACCTGGGAATACGACCCTCTTTCCAATGCATGGACTTCAAAAGCTAATTTCCCGGGAACAGCGCGGCAGGGTGCTGCCGGTTTTAGTATAGGTAACAAAGGTTATGTTGGTACAGGTTTTATTGGTGGTGCCAGTGTAAATGATTTTTATGAGTACGATGCTTTAACAGATAGTTGGGCAGCAAAAGCGAATTTTCCAGGTGCAATTCGCAACACTGCTGCCGGTTTCGGCATTGCAGGTAAAGGATACATGGGTTTGGGTACAGCCACAAATTCATTGATAAATTACAATGACTTTTATGAGTACAATCCAACTACTGATTCATGGACTCAAAAAGCGGATTTCCCAATTACTTATATTGATGCACCCACAACATATTCTTCAGGTTCTGATGGGTATGTTCTCTGCGGATACTACTATCAGAATTCAGGTATTACACATAATCCATTAAACACATTATACTCATTCGATCCAATTGCTAATGTCTGGTCACTTAAAGGAACTTTTTGTGGATTGCCTCGCGGTTATGCCGGTGGCTTTTCAATTACAAATGATCTTTATATCGGTGCCGGTGCACAAAGCAATGATGGTGATCCTGCATTAATGCTCTCTGATTTTTGGAAACTAAGCAATGGCTTGACCTTAAGAGCCGGATCAATACAAAGTGATTTTGACTTTATTATTTATCCGAACCCCACGGTATCAACCATAAACTTCAAAGCAGAAAAAACCGGAAAAAAAATCAGCCGCATTCGAATTTACGATGCTGCAGGAAAACTCGTCATTGTAAAAAGTATTAAAGAATTAAATCAATCCGTTGATGTTTCTTTTTTACAGAAGGGAATTTATTTTGTCGAGCTTATCACCAAAGACAATAAAGTTCTTGATAGCAGATTTTTGAAGGAGTAACTCGGATATTGTTTGCTTTGAAGAAAATTAAATTCTTAAGTATATTTCCTGATAAACTATTTTGTTTTACTTTCATTTTTTAGTTTGTATGAGTTGAGCCAAAAGAAAGCTTTCTAGTAATTTTAAAGTCGTTTTTGATAATCAATAGAAATTATCCAGACTCGTGTTCTTGTAAAGCTTAATATATCTAAAGAGAGTTATGATGAGTCAATTGACTGATGTCATATGAGCCAGAAGTTATAATGAGGAATAATCCTGCTGTTTAAATAATAAGCGTTAATAGGATTGAAATAATTTACATAAAATTGCACTTATTACTAGAACTTACAAATATTAATAAATTATGAAAAATATTATTTTAGCTGTCCATGGCGGAGCAGGAACCATTAGCCGCTCTTCAATGACTCCTGAGAAAGAAAAGGCATATAAATCAGCTCTGGAAGATGCTTTAAATAAAGGATTTTTTCTGCTAAAAGACGGCTCATCAGCCCTTGATGCTGTTCAGGCTGCCGTTATGTCCCTGGAAGATTGTCCGCTTTTTAATGCTGGCAAAGGTTCTGTATTTACACACGACGGTACTCATGAAATGGATGCTGCCATTATGGAAGGTAAATACCTTAAAGCGGGTGCTGTTGCCGGAGTTAGAAATGTTAAAAATCCTGTTTTGCTTGCCCGAAATGTTATGGACAAATCAGAATTTGTACTTCTTTCGGGCAAAGGAGCCGAGGATTTTGCAATTCTCCATGCAATTTCTACTGAAGAAGCCGAGTATTTTTTCGATCAACTTCGCTACGACCAGCTATTGGAAAGCCATAGCACAGGTAAAACCCAGCTGGATCATACCGATAAAAAGTTCGGAACTGTTGGAGCGGTTGCTTATGACAAACATGGAAACCTTGCAGCAGCGACTTCAACCGGTGGTATGACCAATAAACGGTTCAGCCGCATTGGCGATAGCCCTATTATTGGTGCCGGAACCTATGCCAATAACCAAACTTGCGCAATATCATGTACAGGTCATGGAGAGTTTTTTATCCGTTCGGTCGTTGCTTATGATGTTTCCTGTCTGATGGAATACAAAGGACTTTCTTTGGAAGAGGCATGTAATCTGGTAGTCAATAAAAAGCTTAAAGAAATGGGAGGGGAGGGTGGTCTTATTGCTGTTGACAACCTTGGAAATGTATGTTTACCTTTTAATTCAGAGGGTATGTACAGGGGCTGGATGTCAGAAAAGGAGAAAAACGTAAGTATTTATAAATGACACTATTCTGACCAATGAATAGTGTAGTTTTACAACAATATATTTGGTAAAGAAATTTACTTAATTACATTTGTAGGTTAGGTAGATATAATGAAAAAATCTTTTTTCTATTTATTTCTGATTTTTAACTTTTTCAACTCTAAAAGTTTTGCCACACATATTGTCGGCGGCGAAATGAACTATTTGTACCTAGGAAATTCTCAGTATCAAATTACCTTCACTATTTACCGCGATTGTTATAACGGCCAGGCTCCTTTTGATGATCCTGCTGCTATTGGAATTTATGATGAAAGTGGAAATCTTACTGACAATCTTTCTGAGTTTATTTCTGAACAGGGTTCTGTTCCCAATGCCATCAATTCTCCTTGTCTTGATCCTCCTGTTTATGTCTGTTACGAATATGCCAAGTATATCTTTAACGTTAATTTGCCCGCCGGTGGAGGTATATATACCATCGCTTACCAACGTTGCTGCAGAAATTATTCAATCATCAATTTAGATAATGTTCAAAATACGGGAGCTACCTATACGGCTCAGGTAACTGATCCTGCTATAGCTGCTGTAAACAGTAATCCGATTTTTAATGATCTTCCTCCCACATTTATTTGCAGAGATGCTCCTTTTACTTTTGATCATTCAGCCACTGATCCTGACGGTGATTCTCTTGTATATGAATTATGTTCACCTTATGAAGGGGGTGACCAGATAAATCGTTCACCAAATCCACCTTCTCCGCCTCCTTATATTCCGGTTACTTTCAGTCCTCCATATTCCATAAACGACCCTTTGGGGGGATTGCCAATGGTAGTTAATTCTTCAACAGGAATACTTAAAGCAACACCGAATAGCCTTGGTCAATATGTATATGGTGTTACCGTCAAAGAATATAGAAACGGTGTTTATCTTGGGGAAACACGCAGAGATTTTCAGGTAAACGTTGTTCCTTGTCCCGAATTAACTGTCGCTTCAATTCTTTCTCCCACCATTGCTTGTGGAAGCCTTGATGCTGATTTTGTAAATAACAGTTATCATGCTTTATCTTATAAGTGGGATTTTGGCAATGTAAATGTTTTTAACGATACATCTTCCCTCATGAATCCCGTTTACACCTATCCTGATACCGGTGATTATTGGGCTACTCTCATTGCTTATTCGCCTGAAAACAGTCTTTGCAACGATACTGTAAAAGGACTGGTACACGTTTATCCTGAATTCCTGACAAGATATTATATCACTAATTATCATTGTTCCAGTCGTTTTTCATTTTTCGATCAGTCTTTCGGTATTCACGGTCGTGCGAATTTCTGGTTGTGGGATTTTGGTGATGGAACTTTCTCTTCAGATTCTATGGCTTTCCATGACTATGCTGTACCTGGCGATTACAAAGTTACTTTAATGTCATCCGCTGATTCAGCCTGCCTTGATACCATGATGCGAACGGTTCATGTACTGCGAAATTCCATAGCTGATTTCTCTTTGACACTCGATACTTGTAAGTATTCTATTAATGCA
>JAYURB010000195.1:0-9554 GCA_043756425.1 Bacteroidota bacterium | reverse complement strand
ACTTATAAGCACATTTGGAAAAAGAAAATTGAAGATAATTTCCGGTTCTAAAGATGAACCTACCTGACAATAATCATATTCCTTACTTGCTGGATTGAACCATTCTGAAGCCTGGCATAATAGACTCCATTACCATAATTCTCGTTTTCGAACCAAACTTTGTAAGTACCTGCTTTATATTCTCCGTCAGCAAGTGTTTTAATCAGCCTGGCTTCATTATCAAAAACCTGAACAAGTGTATGACCGCCGCTTGTGGTAAATTCAATATAGGTACTTGAAGTAAATGGATTTGGATAATTACTTATTAAATTAATTCCGGCTAATTGATTCTGGTCATGAATTCCCAGGTTACTGCAAGCAGTACTTTGTATTAGCGGCAATGTTTGAAAATTCTGAAGTAGAATACTGTTTAAATCTGTTGAAGGCACACAGAACCAGTCTTGCAAAATAGAAGCATATACGGATCGAAAATCATATTGCATGGGTAAATTATCATTTACAGTTACCACAGGATCAATAAAAGGATTACTGCCAAGAATACCACTCTGCACATCTTTTCCAAACAAAAACATTGGAGCTGCAGCACCATGGTCTGTACCAAGACTGGAGTTTGATTTAATCCTTCTTCCGAATTCTGAAAACGTCATCCCTAAAACTCTGTCCTCAATATTCAAATAAGCAAGGTCGTCCATAAAAGCAGTTATAGCTGTAGATAGTTTCGATAACAAATCCGCATGTTCGCCTGTTGTAGTAGTTGTATCAACCTGGTCGGAATGGGTATCAAATCCGCCAAGGTTAACCATGTAAATTTTTGTTTTTAGTCCGCCGGCAATTAACCTTGCAACAATTTTTAACTGATCGGCAAGTGAATTAGTACCCGCAGTCGGATACATCGTTGATTGTTGTGATATATTATTTGTCGCACTAAGAATTGACGATGAATACTGTGTAGACAACTGAGCCACCTGTCTGATAAAAGTTAGTTCTTTACCTGCATTGGTATTTGGAGCAGGATCCTGTACACCATTAATCAAATTATAAAAACTGGTTGGATCTGAAATAGCCATTCCCATACTAGAAGTGGGTCCCTGAAGTGCCATGGATACGGTAGAACCAATTTGAATTGCCAGAGGATCAGGCATAGTTGTATTTGGGTAACCGGTTGGAAAATTCGGGTATTCATAATTAAGATACCTGCCTCCCCATCCTGTCGCTAAAACCTGGTTGGAATCTGCAGCCGTTAACCAAATATCTGTAGCCCTGAAGTGAGAGAAATTTGGTGATGGATAACTCACTCCCTGTATAATATTCAATTTACCGTTATTAAAAAGTTGTTGCATACCAGTCATAGAAGGATGCAAACCGGTAGCTGTATAACCATTTAATGCCAAAACCTGTGTATCGGGTATAAGTATATTCGATCTCGCCATTGCTAAATTGGTATACTGATCCAAAGGAATTACGGTATTTAATCCATCATTACCGCCATTCATCTGAACTAAAACCAAAGCATGATCATTTACTACCGCTGAGGTTAAAGCCTGCATCAAAGGTGATCCTGCAAATGCATTAAATGAAAATCCATTCAGGAGCGAAGGCAATAATGTGGCCGGTACTGTTCTGCGTAAAAAGTCTCTTCTTTTCATGTCCTGAAATTATGATAATTGATATTCTGACAAATCCATTATATACTTATAAAATGATTGAAGTCTTGATTTCACAATATTCAAATAAAGCGTATTGGTCGGATTATTTACATAATCATCCCAGGCATTAGACCAATACGAATTACTTGTTTGACCTGATAATAAAATCGTCAATAGATATGCTTCCAGTCCGGGTGTTGAATCCAATGCATAAAATATAGAAAGTACTTCAGAAATTAATGCTAAGGGATCTGAAGGGTTTGTGAGTCCTTGTGTAAAGGCAACAACATCAATTACTATTGTTTTACTATAATTTGTATAGCCGTTATTAGCCATGCGATCGCTAAACTGATTTCTCTTCGGCAACGTATCTGAATTGATCCACAATTCATGAAAAGAAGGCTCCTGATAATATGCAGAGAAGCCTGCAACATTTGGTGGATCGCCTACATCAAATTGCATCCCTGAGGCTTGTGATCTCAACTTATCCCAACTAGCATATTGAGCAATGATATCTGTATTATCGGGAAAAACAACTTCAAACTCCCTGGATAGAGCAACTGTAAAATCAATAGGGGATTTAATTATGCAACCACGATTCAACACATCGTAAAAATGTTCGCTTTTGAAAAGTGCAGATAAAACTGGTGCAATATCATAATTGGAGGAACGGAAAATATTGGCGAGTGGCTGAATGACATTTGTTTCAGCAGCGGCATCGATTTCATAATAAACAAACCAACGGTATAATTTCCGGCAAATAAATTCAGCAACCTCTGTTCGGGAGAAAATCATATTCATCAGATCATCAACTTCATTGGCACCTGCAATTCCGCTTTGCCCTGTTATTGTGGTATTGTTATACCAAGATGAAAAAACTTTATCCGTTGGATCATGTTTGTTCGCATTAAAAACAGAATTATAACCATTGGTCGATACGCCCGCAACCAAATCATTTCTCCATCCTGTTAAAACACGTGCAGCAGCTTTTACATCGTCTTCAGTATATTGAGCGTTGCCACCCGAATCTTTACCTATCGTAAACAATTCCTGTAATTCTCTAGCGTAATTTTCATTGGGTGCTGAAGCGGTATTTTGCTCGCCATTGAGGTAACGCAACATTGCTGTATTAAGGGTGATTTGTTTGGTAAACTGCTTGAAATTTCCAAGAGCATATTCCCGAATCAAAAGATTGTAATTGTAAACAAAGTTTGAAATGGACACAGTATCCAATTCAATAACAAAATGGTTGCTCCAGAATAATGTCATCTTTTCCCTTAAACTTCTGGGCTGATTGAGCATTTGCGATATCCACCAGGACTTTAAGCTTTTTTTCCGGCTGGTGTAAGTATAGACATTCAAATTACTCGTATCAGCTGTTCCCGGCCACGGTTGACCTGCGGGACATAAAGGATCGGTAATAATGTTACTATAATTATTTAAAGGCGGTGAAGGTGCAGAATAAACAGGATGATTGATAAGCTCTAAGAGGGTATCAACACAATCGTTCATAGTTAAACCAAGGAAGAAGTCAACATCACTTTTTGTTGAACCAAACATTGTTCTTTTTAACAAATGTTTAACCTCTCCAATTAACCAAGATCCTGTATAGGGTGTTAAACCTGAATTCGTACGTGCCACTGAATTAAAATTTTGTTTTGGGTTGGTTTCAACCGGCAAGCCTGAAAGAAAATCTCTTCTGTCCATGTTGTGATATATATTGTCCTAGACTCAAAATAAAGTCAGGAGTTTAATTTGGTTGATAAAATAAAGTTAATAAAAATATTGAAATTAGGCATAAACACAATAAATCGTAAGGATAATGAAGAAAATTATTAACAAAAAGACATAAAAAAAGCCATACACCCCCGGTGTATGGCCCTCGCTGTTGATCAGAGAACTTAATTTAACTTATAAGGGACTACTAATTGAAATTCAGGGATTCTAACGTAAAAATGTTTTTTATCTATTAATCTTTCCATAAGATAAGTGCCATACATCTTACCCACTTCAGAATCTAAATTGCAGCCTGAAACGTATTGATAACTTTCTCCTGTTCCAATAATAGGCTGTTCACCTACAACTCCTTCTCCTTCTACTTCACGATTCGTAGAAGAGGAATCGATAATAAACCAATGTCGGCGAGTAAGTCGAATAGAATAATCGCTATTATTAGTAATCGTAATCCTGTAAGCAAAGATGTGCTGATTGAGATTATTATTACTTTGGTCAGGACGGTAGAAAACTTCTACGCTGACTTTAACACCTGAGGTAACTTGAGTAATCATAATAAAGTGAATCAAAGATCAAATATATTAAAGCATTTCAATAATCTTTAACAATTTTGATGAATGATCGATATAATTTGGTGAATGATTTCAGAAGATCAACAATATTATTTTTCATTCAATAAATGACAAAAGAATGACACGCCAAGGATGTGTTTTAAAAAATAATGCATAATTTTGCATTCTTACTTTTTAGAGTAAAAACTCTCTATTTTCAAAGACTTTTCCTGTCCTCTTGAAACTGTCATTAACCGATAAAAACAATTTGTTCACCAAGTAAATTTAATCTTCCAGTAAAGAGAGTTGTTCAAAAACATTCTCCCATTCGGAAATGATTTTCTTGACCTTTGCTTCCTGCAGATTGAAAGACTCCAGAGCTTTCTTAAACTTGTCCTGATCAGCGTATGTAGATGGCTCTGACAATCGGGTTTCAAGCAGTTCTTTCTCTGTTCTTGCCGCAGCCAATTCCTCTTCCAACTGTTTAAATCTATGGTTCAGTTTTTTCTTTAATTTTTTTTGCTCTTCATCAACTCCCTTTACCGGCAATTCTTCTTTGCTTTTTTTCTTTTCCTGAATTTCTTTCTGGCGTTGAGTTTTTAATCCTGCCTTTTCATTTTCTTTACGTTGCTGTTGTGAATATTCATATTCATCATATGGCCCGGGGTATTCTTTCACGTGCTGATTTTCTATCCACCATATTTTATTTGCTACCTGCGATAAAAAATACCTGTCGTGTGAAACGATAATAAATGTGCCTTCAAATTCCTGCAATACCTGTATCAAAATTCCAACCGATTGCATGTCGAGGTGGTTTGTTGGCTCATCCAAAATCAAAAAGTTAGCCTTACTTAAAATTGTTTTTGCCAGAGCAACTCGCGACTTCTCTCCTCCTGAAAGAACCTTTATTTTTTTAAAAACATCGTCACCCGAAAACAAAAACGCTCCTAATACCGCCCTCAACTCTACTTCTTTTTTATCAGGAGCAAAATGAATCAACTCAGTTATTAGATCATTATTTAATCCCAGTGACTCCAGCTGATGCTGGGCATAAAAGGATGTCATAACGTTGTGGGTTGGTTCGCTTTTACCTTCAAAAGGCTCGCTGCCGTTGATCACACGCAACAAAGTAGATTTCCCTCTACCATTTGCACCTATAAGAGCAATCTTATCTCCCCTTGATATTTTTACTTCTGTGTTTTTTAAAATATTCAAATCCCCATAGCTCTTGTCCTGAATATGAACATGTGAAAGGACCTTTCCCGGCTGCTTTTCAATCTGAAACCGTATGCTGATTTCAGGACCATCAGATTCAACATCATCGATCTTCTCAAGTTTATCGAGTTTTTTAATTCTCGATTGAGCCATTTTAGCTTTTGAAGCTTTCGCTCGAAAACGATCAATTAATTTTTCCTGTTCCTTAATATATTGCTGCTGATTCTTAAATTGAGAACGCTGGATTTCATCTCTTCCCGACTTTTCTTCAAGGTAAAAAGTATAATTACCATTGTAAACAGAAATTTTTTGCTGAGCAATTTCTGCAGTTTTAGTAATAATATTATCCAGGAAATATCTGTCGTGAGAAACTATTACTACGGTACCGGGATAACTCCTAAGGTAACTCTCAATCCATTCAATAGACGGAAGATCAAGATGGTTCGTAGGCTCATCCAGCAAAAGCAAGTCAGGGTTTTGAAGCATCATCTTTGCAAGCATGACGCGCATTCGCCAACCACCTGAAAACTGATTTAAAGGCCTCGAAAGGTCCTCAGTTTTAAATCCAAGGCCTTCCAGCAAAGCTTCAGCTTTTGGTCGAAGATTGTAACCATCAGCCGCTTCAAATAAAACCTGCTTATCATGCAATTCATGTAATATCTCTTCGCTATGATCATGCTCCATCTTTTCCAATAACTCATGAATTTCTTTATCAAGCTGAATAGTTTCACTAAAGGCCTGTAAAGCAACATCTAAAATGGTTTCATGACTTGTATAACTTAATAAATCTTGATTCAAAAAACCAATGGAAAGATTTTTAATCTTACTGACTTCGCCGCTCTCTAAAGCATATTCGCCATTGATAATCCTTAATAAAGTTGATTTACCAGTACCGTTTAGGCCTACCAATCCTATCTTTTCGCCAGGATTTATTTGCCATGTGGCATTTTTATAAAGATACCTTCCCCCGAATTCAAATGAAATATTATTTAATGTCAACATAGCCCCAAAAATCCTAATTCTCAACCGATATACAAAAAAAGGTTTTTTATATTTTTATAATGTGCGTTTTTAGATGATTTTATAGATTATTGTTGAATATATATTTTTTTTTTATTTTCGCCATCCCTAAATTTCAGCTTTAGCATTTATTCTGAGATGAAAGAAAGTTAAACATCAGCCAAGGAAAACTCAATAAGTCAAAATACTATATTTTTTATTGTTTTCCTTCGTCTACCGCTCATCATTCAAACATCAATAAAACAATATGTTATCTAAAATTAAATTAAATTAATCTATTAAAAAAAATGAAAAAATCATTACTAATTACAATTTGTACAATTGCATTATCATTATCCGCTTTTAGTCAGACAGAACCTGATACATCGTGGAAAAAAGGTGGATTTGCAGGAATCAATTTTACACAAGTCAACCTTTCACAATGGGCACAAGGTGGTGAAAATGCTATGTCTTTAGCATCCAATGTCAATTTATTTGCCAATTATATTAAAGGTAAAGCAGATTGGTCAAATAGTCTTGATCTTGCTTATGCAATAGTAAAATCAGGAACACAAAGTGTTAGAAAAAGTGATGATAAAATTGAATTAACATCTAAATACGGGAGAAAGTTCAGCGAACATTGGCTTTACGGTGCACTATTCAATTTTAAAAGTCAGTTTGCAAGCGGCTATGCATACCCTAACGATAGCTTTATTATTTCTAAATTCCTTTCTCCTGCATATTTTACACTTGGACTTGGATTTACCTATAAGCCTGTAGATTATTTTGAAGTATTTTTATCACCGGCAACCGGAAAAATCACAATGGTTAATGACTCCAAATTATCTGATTTGGGAGCTTATGGTGTTGATCCGGGCAAAACGACAAGAAATGAATTTGGTGCTTACATCAATGCAAAATTCAAAAAGGAAATTATGACTAACATTACACTTTCCTCAAAACTTGAATTGTTCAACAATTATACAGATAAGGATAAAGACAATGCAAAGACTATCGATGTTAACTGGGATTCGTCTTTAAACATGAAGATTAATAAATATATAACTGCTAGTTTAAACACCTTGGTTTTGTACGATGCAAACGTTGTAGCCAGAACTCAATTTAAAGAGATTTTTGGAGTAGGATTTGGATATAAATTCTAATAATTTGAATGAAAGATTGAAAATACTGCTTCTGGTTGGATCGGGTGGATTTATCGGATCTGTTTTAAGATATTTCATATCCGTGAACACCCCTCATAAATTTCTTTCTTCGGTTCCAACCGCTACATTACTAGTAAATATTATAGGTTGTTTTATTATTGGAGCTATCTTCGGAGTTGGCGAACGAACAGAAATAAACCCTAATGTTAGATTTTTTCTCACAGCAGGTTTCTGTGGAGGCTTCACTACCTTTTCTGCTTTTTCTGTAGAAACTTTTTCAATGTTTAAGAGCGAAATGATAAGTCAGGCATTTATTTATATTATTGCAAGTATAGTTTTCGGCTTAGTTGCTACTTTCGCAGGCTATTACTGCGTAAGACTATTTCAATAAACAAAAAGTTAATTATATTTTAACTTTGCTTTTAATACATTTTTGAACGATGTTAATTTCCCGAAAAACTTTGAGCACAAGTTTGCTTTTTATATTTTACTGTTCGACTTTGTTTTCACAAGATTATAAGCTCTATTATACAGCTGGAGAATATCAATTTGGCATAACCTCTATGACGAAAGATCCGGGCAATAAGTATCTACTTGCCGGTGATAAACAAGGAACTATATATTTTCACGATTTAAATTCCGGCCAATTACTTAAAAAAGTTAAAGCACATGGAGCTGCTGTAAGCCACATGCAATTCAATTCAACCGGACAACTGCTTATTTCCTCTACCAATGATGGAGAGATAAAAATATACGATTTCAATAAAGAGCGTATTATTCAGGCTATTTATTCTCCCGATTATTCAGGAATCAATTTTGTACTTTTCTCAATTGCTGATGGATTTATTTATTTTAATGGTTTCAATAAACTATTTAAAACACGATCAGATCTTACTCAAAGTGTTTTCGAAGTTACCCATGAAACCGATACTATACAAGATGCTATAATTACCATTGATAGAAGTGCTCTTATTTATGCTGTTGGCAGCTATCTCAAGGTTATGAATACAAGGACTGATGCAGTAAGCCAGGTTTTTAATACCGGAGGATATAAAATTAAAAAAGTCACCTTAATAAACAATAACCTGCTGGCTACATGGAGTGAAGATGGCACTATATTTTTCTGGCGCTATACGATTGGACAGTTGGACCCAAAACCGGTTTTCTTTCTGAAGGCAGGTTTGCCGGCAACAATGAATTTTTCAGAAAGCGGCAAATTAATGTGTTCAGGAAACCTAGGAAATTGGGCCAGAATCTGGAAGCCTATGGAAAGGATCATTGTTCAGGAATTATTTGCTCATAAAGCAACAGTAACATCTGCTGTTTTTGGCTCAAACGAATCAAATCTTTTTACAGGAAGCCTCGATGGAAAAATACTTTTATGGAGAAACGATAGCGTGCCGGTCGCCCCTGTTAAAAATGAAGTTGCAAAAATAAATTTGTCAACTGATTCAAGTACTTTTAAATCCGTAAAAACCGAAATCGATATAAATAATTTGAATGCTCCTGAGTTTATTTCAGGAAGAAAAGTAATATCCAATCAAAAAATTGAAATTTCCTCACCGAATATTGAAATTTATGTTTACGATAATTCTTCAAACGATGGTGATACAATGTCTTTGTATTTTAATGGACAATGGATTTTAAATCACTATGGAGTTACAAAATTAAAAAAGAAAGTTAACCTCTCTTTAACCCCAAACTCTAATAACTTTTTAGTTCTTTTTGCTGACAACCTTGGAAAGACACCCCCTAATACTGCTGTTATTGAGTTTAAAGAAGGAAGTACAAATAAAATTTTCAGACTTTCATCCGATATGAAAAGCTGTAGTTCCATTAATTTTTTTTACAAAAAGTAAGATGACTTAAAATTGAGAAATTTATTGTATTTTCAACCCCTTAACCTATTTATTTAATCTAAACTAATCATAATCTATGAAAAAAATAATTACCTCTTTATTCATCATTTTCCCGCTATTAATTTCGGGAATTAAAGCCCAGGTTTGGGATCCTTTGAGTACCGGTTTAGGTATTTCAAGTGAAACGGTTAAAGCAATTGCAGTTGATGCTGCCGGAAACATCTATGCCGGTGGCACATTTACCGGAGCAATAAATTATATTGCAATATGGCCTGCAAATGGGTCTGCTTGGCAAAGGTTAGGTACCACAGATCTTGATGGGCCTGTTTTTGCTATTACTGTTAAAGCATTAAACGATATTTATGTTGGCGGCTCATTTACTATGGC
>JAYURB010000194.1:0-9575 GCA_043756425.1 Bacteroidota bacterium | reverse complement strand
AACTAAATCATTGTTCATATAGAATTTCAATTCCTGACCGGAAGTAACTTCTCCGATCTGTACACAATTTAAATCCCACTTGCTGAAAATCTTCAATACATCTTTTTCTCTTCCTTTTTTTACGACGATTAACATACGCTCTTGCGATTCACTGAGAAGGATTTCCCAAGGTTGCATATTCCCTTGACGAGTAGGTACTTTATCGAGATAAATATTCATTCCACTCTGACCTTTGGCCGACATTTCCGAAGTGGAACATATTATTCCTGCAGCACCCATGTCCTGCATACCAACAACAGCATCACTGGCAATCACTTCCAATGTTGCTTCCAATAATAGTTTTTCAGTAAAGGGATCGCCGACCTGAACGGAAGGAAGATCTTCTGCAGAATCTTTATGCAAATCACCGGAAGCGAAAGTCGCTCCATGAATGCCGTCTTTTCCTGTTGCTGAACCAACAATAAAAACAGGATTACCAATACCAAAGGAAGTAGCAGAAACAGTTTTTCCAACTTCAACAATTCCGGCAGACATGGCATTAACAAGTGGGTTAACATTATAACATTCGTCAAAGAAAAGTTCACCACCAACCGTTGGTACTCCAAAAGCATTGCCATAGTCGCCTATGCCTTTTACTACACCCCGAAGCAGCCATTTTGTTTTATCAAGATCAGGATTACCGAAGCGCAGAGAATTCAATTGAGCAATAGGCCTGGCACCCATAGTGAATATATCGCGGTTAATGCCGCCAACACCGGTCGCCGCTCCCTGATATGGCTCCAGAGCAGAAGGATGGTTATGAGATTCTATTTTAAAAGCACAAGCCAAACCGTTGCCAATAGCAACAAGTCCTGCGTTTTCTTGTCCGGCCGTTGCCAGCATATGAAGTCCTTCTTTCGGTAAGGTCTTTAGCCATACGATAGAATTTTTATAGGAGCAGTGTTCACTCCACATAACACTGTAAATGCTTAGCTCCGTAAAATTGGGTACCCTGCCGAGCAAAGCAACAATTTTTTCATATTCTTCCGGTAATAATCCAAGTTCTTTTGCTGTATCTACTGTAACAGCGGCTTCCATAGTATCTGACATAATTCCTTTATATTTACGTTACGAAAATAGTGATAAATTAATTCTCTACTTTTGATCGCTTCGATAATTATAAAAGAGTTTTGAAAAATTTATGGGAATAGTACTGACGTGCATCTACACTATTTTTTTTTATTATATTATTCGAAAAAGTAATTTTTTCAAAACCGGGGGTGTAAAAGCCTGGTTACCGGGGGCGTTTTTCCTATTAAAGTGTTTATCAGGAATTTTACTTGGATTGCTTTACACCTATTATTACACAAACTATAAGGATGCTGATTCATTCAAATTTTTTACGGACAGTAAAATTATGTTTGACACCCTGTTTACCAGGCCGGCAGACTTTATAAGAATGTTTACGGGATTTCAAGGTAAATCGCCCGACATACTTCATTATTATATGGATATGAATGCATGGCTAAATACAAGTCCATTGTATAATGACAATAAAACCCTAGTGAGGCTTAATGCTTTCTTTCGTTTCTTTTCCTTCGGTCATTATTATGTACATGTTATTTTTATCAATTTCATTTCGTTTACAGGTCTCTTTTGCCTTTACAAGACTTTTATTTCTTATTGTGATGATAAGAAAACCGAATTACTGGTTTTTACTTTTATGATGCCTTCTATATTATTCTGGGGATCAGGGCTCTTAAAAGATGGTTTATTAATAACAGGATTCGGAATATTGCTATACTCCTATTCTCAAATTTTACTGCATGGTTTCACAAAAAGACGTTTGTTTTACTTGCTAATTGGCCTGACTATATTGGTTTTCACAAAAGCATATGTACTTGCTTTAATTTTACCTGCATTAATTGCCTGGTGGATTACAAGAAATTGGAGTACGCCAAAAACAATTTTAACTTTCATAGGAATATATGCCATTTATTTCATTACTGCTTTTAATCTATATCATTATAATGACGATTATAATGTAGCAGCCCTAATTTTCTACAAACAGAAAAATTTTATTGAAATTGGAGATCAGCATGCAGCCACAATGATCCCCCCTCCTGTATTTGAATGCAGCGGTCCTTCCATTATGGTCAATTCTCCTAAAGCATTCAGCAATACTTTTTTAAGACCTTTTTTGACAGACGTACATGGAAATCCAATGGTATTGCTTTCTGCCCTGGAAAACCTTTTAATAGTATTTATGTTAATTATCAGTGTTCTAAGTTTCCGGCGGGTAAAAAAAGAAACGATTCCATTTCTGATGTTCAACATCGTTTTTGTTTTGTTATTGTTTATTTTGATAGGTCTTATTACGCCAATTTTGGGAGCAATAGTTCGATATAGAATAGTTGCTTTACCTTCTCTGGCTTTCATATTCATCCATTTTTATAACAGGGAAAATTTCTTAAACCGTTTTCCATTTCTCAAAAGGAAAAAAAAGCCCTTTTGAGGTAAGAATATCTTTTTACATTTGTTCGGCTAACAAAAAAAAGAGCTTTTATGAATTTATTTCGTAAAAAAACTGTTTCAGGAATAATGAAAGAGTCCTCCGACAGGGATAAGGATTCTCTTGCAAGGCATTTAGGGGTAAAAGACCTTACCGCTTTCGGAATTGCTGCTATTGTAGGAGCCGGAATTTTCAGTACAATTGGCAATGCAAGCGCAGCCGGAGGCCCCGGTGTAGTGCTTCTGTTTATATTTACTGCAATTGCCTGCAGTTTTGCTGCTTTTGCTTATGCTGAATTTGCATCCATTGTTCCTGTTTCAGGAAGCGCCTATACTTATAGCTATGTCGCTTTCGGTGAAATTGTTGCCTGGATCATTGGCTGGGCTCTTATTATGGAGTATGGCATTGGCAATATTACAGTAGCCATTTCGTGGTCTGATTACTTTACCGGCTTACTGGATAGCAGCGGAGTACATTTACCTGAATGGATGACCATGGACTTCCTATCAGCCATGAAAGGAAATGCTAAAGCAGAAATCTTATTGGCAAGTGGAAAAGTCTTTGAAAACCTGGAGCCTGCAGTGCAAAGTGCTTACCTTGCCTGGCAGCATGCACCGGTATTCCTTGGACTTCATATTGTTGCTGATTTTCCGGCTTTGCTCATAATCGTATTAATTACCTGGCTTGTATATAGGGGCATGAAAGAATCAAAAAATGCAGGCAATATCATGGTCATTATTAAGGTATCTGTTGTCTTGCTTGTTATTATTGTTGGAGCTTTTTATGTTAATACAGAAAACTGGCACCCTTTTCTTCCTAATGGAATACCCGGAGTGTTAAAAGGAGTTTCTGCTGTCTTTTTTGCTTACATAGGCTTTGATGCCATCAGTACTACTGCTGAAGAATGTAAAAATCCACAGCGTGACCTTCCAAGAGGAATGATGTGGGCCATTATAATTTGTACCATCCTATATGTTGTTATTGCTTTAGTTCTGACAGGTATGGTCAATTATAGCGAACTTGGTGTAGGCGATCCATTGGCTTTTGTATTCCAGAAACTACACATGAACTGGCTGAGCGGTATCATAGCAGTCAGCGCCATTGTTGCCATGGCAAGTGTATTGCTTGTCTTTCAGCTCGGTCAACCAAGAATATGGATGAGCATGAGCCGCGACGGACTTTTACCGAAAAAATTCTCCACCATTCATCCGAAATATAAAACTCCATCCTTTGCAACAATCGTTACAGGATTTGTAGTAGCTGTTCCTGCTTTGTTTATGAACCTTACTGTTGTAACAGATTTATGCAGTATAGGAACGCTCTTTGCTTTTGTATTGGTATGTGCCGGAGTACTGAAACTGGAAACTATGAAGGACAGGCCTAAAGGAAAGTTTACCATACCGTATGCAAATTCAAAATATTTTTTTACGCCCTTGTTAATTCTTGGTATCGTTCTTTCTCTAACGTATAATAAAAAGGGCACTCTTGATTTTCTCCAAAATACTCCTGTTACCGTTTCTCAAAGTGATTTCATAAGTCGCCTGACTAAAGATGAATTACAGGTAGTAAAAGATAAAATAACATTGGAAGATAAAGAAGGGTTTCTTTCAGAAAATTCTGATATGGACGCTTATGTAAAAGGTCTGGATGAAAATAAATATGCATCTTTTCTACAAGCGCTAACAATACCAGAATTTAAAAAAACAGAAAGCGGCTGGAATCTCTTCCGCCATAAAATTCCAACCTGGATATTCCTGATTACTACACTTATTTTTTCTTATTTATCAGTGAAAAAAAATCTATCGCTCATACCACTGCTTGGACTTATATCCTGTCTTTACATGATGAGCGAAATGGGTGTAAGCAACTGGATGGGATTTACCATTTGGCTTGTAACAGGATTGATTATTTATTTTGCCTATAGTTATAAAAACAGCAGGCTGAATTTGCAAAAAACTGAATCTAAAATTTGAAACGATTAACGCAGATTAAATTGCGTAAAACATTATGACAACCAGAAAAAAAACAATTTTTATTACAGGTGCTACAGCCGGTTTTGGAAAAGCTATTGCATATAAATTTGCTCAGCATGGCTACGACCTTATTCTTAATGGCCGGCGTGCAGACCGTTTAAGGATTATAGAAAAAGATTTAATTGAACAATTTGGATGTAAGGTTGTATGTCTGCCTTTCGATGTTCGCGATAAAAATAAAGCGGCAGAAGAAATAAACGGACTTCCGCATGATTTTAAAATTATTGATGTTTTGGTTAATAATGCCGGACTTGCCTCAGGATTGTCAACCATACAGGAAGGTAATACAGAAGACTGGGACCTGATGATAGACACCAATGTTAAAGGACTGCTTTATGTATCAAGATTGATTATGCCACTGATGATAGCAAATAAAAGCGGACATATTATTAACATTAGTTCCATTGCAGGAAAAGAGGCATACTTTCGCGGCAATATTTATTGCGCTACAAAATTTGCTGTCGATGCAATTACGAAAAGCATGCGAATTGATATGCTCGAACATGGAATAAAAGTTACCTCCATAGATCCGGGTGCAGCGGAAACAGAATTTTCACTTGTACGCTTTAAAGGCGATGCCGAACGAGCTAAAAAAACTTATGATGGCTATGAACCGTTGCATGCAGAAGACATTGCCGATATTGCATTCTTTGCAGCAACGCGTCCGGCACATGTCGTTTTAAATGACATTGTAGTTACTCCTCTGGCACAGGCCAACACAACTTATATTAACAAAAAAACTTCCTGAACTCTATGTCCAGGAATAAACGCTCACCCTTTATTTTTCTTACTTCCGTTTTAAGCGGAATTTTACTCTGGCTTTCATGGCCGGAGCGCGGTTTTACGCCTTTGATTTTTATTGCTCTCGTACCCTTGCTATTTGCTGAAGACAGATTTTGCAAGCTCCATAAAAACAAAAAGGGGTTCAGGATGTTCGGGAATTTTTTCATTGCTCTTTTCACTTGGAATATTCTCACTACCTGGTGGATTTATTATGCTACAGATGTTGGAAGTATTGTTGCCATGGCGGTTAACAGTTTATTCATGGCTGTTATCTGGCAACTTTTTTACCTGTCAAAGAAAAAACAAGGACCTGTTGTTGGTTATTTCGCTCTCATCTTTTTCTGGATTGCCTTTGAATACCTTCATCTTAACTGGGAAATAAGCTGGCCCTGGCTTACTCTCGGAAATGTGTTTTCTATTTGTCCCGAATGGGTTCAGTGGTATGAATTTTCCGGTACACTGGGTGGTAGTTTGTGGGTTCTTATTGTAAACTTATTGCTTTTCCAGCTATTAAAAAATTTATACTACAAAGATCTTCTTCTTCGTATTCGGAAGATAAATGTTTTTATTCTTGCCGGCATTATTTCAATTTCAATTGCAGGGCCGCTGATTTTTTCGCTCTATATCTATTATAGCTATAACGATAAAGGAGAGCCTATTAATGTAGTTGTACTTCAACCCAATGTCGATCCGTATAACGATAAATTCAATGGCACAGGAAAAGAACAATTGACATCCTTGTTAAATCTTGCTTCAGGAATTGTTGATCATAGTACCGATTTTTGTCTGGGCCCTGAAACTGCATTACCCGATGGAATCCATGAAGAAGAAATAGAAACGGATCCTTCCGTTATTTCCACACGTATTTTTTTAGAAAGATTTCCTAAACTGAATATGATTTTGGGGTTGACATCTTTTCGTTCCTACAATTTAAATGAAAAAGTACCCCTGACAGCCCGCAAATCACAAAACGGAGATTACTATTACGATGTTTTCAATGCAGCCATGCTGATTACAAACGATGAGCCTGTACAGTTGTATCACAAATCGAAACTTGTGCCTGGTGTAGAGAAAATGCCCTATCCGAAAATATTCGGCTTTCTGGAAGAGTATGCCATCAAACTGGGCGGCACTTCCGGCAGTCTGGGTGTGCAGGAAAACCGGACAAATTTCTACGCCAGAGACAGAACACGCATTGCTCCTGCCATTTGCTATGAATCCATTTATGGCGGCTTTATGAGCGCTTACATGCGCGACAAAGCAGGATTCATTGCCATCATTACCAACGACGGCTGGTGGGGTAATACACCCGGCTACAGGCAGCACATGAATTATTCCAGACTGCGCGCCATTGAATTCAGAAAAAGTATTGCCCGCTCGGCCAATACAGGTATTTCATGTTTCATAAACCAGCGCGGCGACATTTTACAGAAAAGCAGCTGGTGGCAGAAAGACGCTTTGAAACAAACCATCTATAAAAACGACATCATCACCTTCTATGCTAAACACGGAGACTACCTTGGATTTATTAGTTCTTTTTTGGCTATTACGATGATTTTGTATTTGATTTTTAGGAGGATGATACAGTGGTTTTGAAAAATTTGTCTTATGCTTTCCGGGCCTATAGGAATATTTTGCTTTGTGTTTAATTATTGCTGTTAAAAGTTTACCGCAGAGTTCGCAAAGATTTTCGCAAAGTTTCGCAAAGAGTAGTTTGCTATTTTAATTCGAATACTTTCATATATTTACAATCTAATAAATGAACCTATATCAAATTGTGAAAACATTTTTTTATAAAGCCATTTTAGGAAGTTGCCTGATATATTTTTTTATTCAGGCTTTTGCATTTAGTGAATGCTTTGCTGCAGATGTTGAGTACCTTCACCTCAATTACTCTTTAAAGCCCGTTCATTCTCCTTTTACCAGTGTAATTGTAATTGATAAAAGAGAATCAGACCAGCTTTTGGGCTTTGTGCAAAAAGGTGCTTTTAACAAGGTAACACCTATAAAATTTAACGGTAACCTCTGCGACAGTTTATCTGCCTTCTTTACGTCAGATGAAAATGGTATCCCTTATCGCAGTCTAGTTGTTTTATTTTATGAACTTTTTTTAAATGAAAAAACCGGAGGACTAAGCGAAACCGGTCGCATGCAATTGGCCATGCGACTCTTTTCAAATGATGAAACTGGTAAATTCAGGGAACTGTACACAATTGACAGCGTAATTAATGTCAATGCCATGGATGTGACAAAAAAATTATTAAACTCTTTTAGCGAACAGCTTGGGAAAATAGCTTTGCATATCTCAGAAAATCCCGTCAATTTTTTGCCCAATGCTCCCGGTTATTTTATTGATGAATTTACCGAAATTGATAGTCTTGAAAAATTAAAAATACCTGTATATAATACCGATCAATTTAAACCCGGACTTTATGTCGACTATGACCATTTTAAAATGAATGAACCCGATACATCTTATATTACTCTCGACACGACAGAATTAAATGTAAAAGTTTACCAATGGGATAGCAAACGTAAGAAAAAATACAGGATAGACTATGCAACTGTCTATGCCGCCTGCGATGGTAATACGATGGTAAAGGCGACCAAGGTCGGGTTTTATATTATGAATAAAATCGGATTTGATTTTTATTTCAGAGGGCAAACTTCATTCTCCATTGCAAGTAACAATAATTCCGGATTGGCAGCCGCTACATTGGCATTTGGTCTCATCGGATATGCCATTGCATCGGGAATGAATAAATCTGAGTCTATATTTCAATATAAAATTAATTACAGAAAAGGGAATTCGATTCCCTTATTAAAGCTTCAAAAGGAATAAAGACCTTTATTTTGAATTTACTTTTTAGAATTCCGGTTATGCAGGATTTTCAATCCTGCATATCGAGAAAAATAATTGAAATAAATCTTGACAACCCACTTAAACACATGACTAATGTAAATGATGCAAAAGTATATGGAACCCGGCAGATAAGGAGGTTTAATATGAAATATAAAATCTCTTTTGGGAATCATTTAAGAGCATTAGATTTATTAATATTCATTATTGCTATAATTCTTGCTTTCGCTTGGTATCAGGCTAATCAAAATAATCTTGATAATAGCTTAATAGATGGCTTAATAGTAGTTGCATTAATCAGCCTTTTACCTGTCTTGTATCTACACATTGAGTATTACTATTACAATAGAGGCACAGAGCTTGAAATAGATGATCACGAAAAGAAGTTTATTTATACCAATAAAACAGGAATAACCGAAACATATTGCTTTGATGATTTAAGCAAAATTATAGTTTTTATGCCCCCACATTTTCATAGCAAGTCGATGTTTATCAGAATCCCTTTTGACACTTACTACTATGCGAAAATATTTACCAAGAGTGGTAAAGAAATAATTATTAGTTGCCTAATGGCCCCTAAAGTACAAGATTTAGTAGGAACGATAGGAGGTGTACCAGTTGAGAAAAAGAAACGAATATTTGCAAGTATATTGATAGGATAAAACAAAGGCCCGCTATTGCAGGTTTTTGTTATTTTGGAGTAATTGTAATTTAGGTTTAGCAATGAACATAACTAATGAATCTTCTACGCCTTTTCTCTAATCGCCCAGCACCTTCACCTTTCGGACAAAAGCACCATCAGAGTGGTTTGCAAGGTCAGTCTGTCAGCCCTTACGGTGGGTCGGCCACCATCATTTTAACAGCATGGTTTTATTTATTACCTTCAAGGCACACACGTAGTTGATCGGATGCTTAAAACTCGTGAGGATTGACAAATCCAAGTAACATCAGAGTTTAAATCTTCCTCAACAAATTCAATAAACTGATAACCTTTGCTTTTTGTCAATGGTTTAAGAAGTTCTAAAATTTTATTCCAGTGTGTATTATTTAAAGAAACTGAATAAAGATTATCACTTATTTTTTTCATCAATTGGTCTCCATCATCATAGTTAAAGAATGAAACTGAACAAGGGCTACTCACATCAAACAAGCCCCTTAGCAAAATAATTTCCCCTTCTACATTATCATTAATAGAGCCTCTTACAATAGTAATAAAGTGTTCAAATTCTTCTTTACTACCCCTAAGACAAACTTGCGGTTCATGGTCCTGTTCAAATCCAGTTTTGTTATACAATGCTTCCATAATTATTTAGGGAATATATTTTGCCAAGGTGTATTATTTCCTGGAGGTTTAAAACCCTCGCTAGGAGTAGTCTAAGCGCGAGCACCAACTTTGATTAAATGAACA
>JAYURB010000193.1:0-3914 GCA_043756425.1 Bacteroidota bacterium | reverse complement strand
AAATCAAAATGAGAAATTGAATTTTTTTCATTTAAAATGGGCTTGTCAGTTATTGAGTTCAATTAAACAAATCGAAAAAACTTTGTATGAATTAATTTACTCCCTGCAATATAGCAATTTATTAATTGCAATAATACTGACTTTATTCGTTTGCAGTTAATGAGTTGTTTTAATCTGTCTATATCTTTTAGAGGTACATATTAAATTTCCATTAAAATAAAAATAACCCTTTCATTCGAAAAGCTTTTCTACCTTCGTAAAAAAAATACAATGACTATTCTTATTATCGGCCTTCTATTATTTGCTTTGGCGCCAAAGACTCCTGAATTATTTCCACAAATTCACGGCATTGCACGTATTGTTCGCTTAACGGGCTTGGCTTTGGCTGTTGTTGGTTTAGCAAATTCAACCATAAAACAGATTGACGCAGGACATGTAGGCGTACAGTCTTTATTTGGAAGGGTTCAGGAACGTACCTTGAATAGCGGACTGAATTTCATAAATCCATTTGTTGCAGTTAATGTTTTTGATATAAAGACGCAAAACTATACGATGTCTTCCATTGCTACTGAAGGTGATAAGACCGGTGACGATGCTATTCGCGTTCTTTCTGCCGATGGTCTCGAAGTGATAATTGATCTTACAATACTTTATACTGTTATTCCTTCTGAAGCACCCAGAATTTACAAGGAAATAGGTGTGGACTACAAGAATATTATTGTCCGGCCGATAACGCGAACAAAAATCCGTGACAATGCCGTTTACTACGATGCTGTCAATCTTTATTCCAAACAGCGCGATGAGTTCCAGGTTAAAATTTCAGAGAGTATAGAAAAAGATTTTAAAGCACGGGGCTTGAATCTTGAACAATTACTCGTGAGAAATATTACCTTGCCTGCCTCTGTAAAAGCTGCTATTGAATCGAAAATAAATGCCGAACAAGATGCTCAGAAAATGCAATTTGTTCTTCAAAAAGAAAAGCAAGAAGCAGAACGTAAGCGCGTCGAAGCACAGGGTATAGCCGATTACCAGCGTATCATCAACAGCGAAATAACCGACAAGCTTCTCCAATACGAAAGCATTAAAGCCCAAAAAGAAATTGCCATTTCTCCCAATGCAAAAGTTATTATTATGGGAAAAGGAAATAGTCCGATTATTATTGGTGATAAGTAATTTCTCTTTTAACCGATTATGAAGGCTGCCCAATAGTATTTTTTTATATTTGATAAAATATATTTCTATGGGTTTTGTCGAAGTTGCACTTTTAACTGATTTGCCTGAAGGCTCTCAAAAAATATTTTCTATCGGTTCACAAAAAATTGCGCTATTCCATTTTGATGGAAAAATCAGTGCCATTGGAAATGCCTGTTTGCACAAAGCCGGTCCGCTTGGACAAGGACTGGTAGAAAAAAAATACGATGGATATTATGTAACCTGTCCGTGGCATGGATGGGAGTATAATATAAAAACAGGAACCGCTCCTCCCGGGTATTTAGATCAGCAGGCTTTGTACGAGGTAAAAATCGAAGACGGAAAAATATTTGTCAGCGAAAAACCCATTGTTAAAGCCAAACGGGCCGTACACGATACGAATCCATTGGAGGATCTCGAAAAACTGAAGTATGAAACCACACCGGATTCATTGAACATTCTTGGAATTTCAACAACAAACATGAATGAAAATCTTCCACGTATATCTACTTCAGAAAATGCTTTGATTAAAAATAAAGTAGCAGGATTTATTATCACCGGCGGACAAGACAACGTTCAACAAGTCGCTGCGCAAATGATGGTATTTTTTACAGACCTGGGATTAAATTTTCCTCCCTTTAGTTTTGTTGGCTGGAGCCGCGGCTGGACAGCAGAAGATATGGAAAACAATGTTCAACAATTCTCTAAATCTAAATATATAGACCGTTCCATAAAAGAACTGACAGAGAATTCCATCCGTCTGTCAAGACAATTAAAGAAAAATCCTATTGAAGAAATGGATACGCCATTGCCAAAAATTGGCGAAGCGGCAGGAATGATGAAGGATACAGAAAATTAAATTGCCTCCAATTCTTTTTTCAAGCGCTCTTTCTTTTCTGCAGATAGCTTATACGTCTTAATAATTCTCAAGAGTTCTCCAACACTCCAGGCTTGAGCAATACAGCCCCGTGATGTATGTGGTTCCTCACCATCAAAAATTTCTGAGATATTTCCTATGCATCCATCGTTAAAATGAAGTGAAATATTTTCAATTACATTCTTTACTTCAGCTTTACCTTTTTCGCCCTTCACTTTCATAATAGCATCTACATACGGACCAAGCAGCCAGCTCCAAACCGTTCCCTGGTGATAAGCGCCGTCGCGTTCCGTCTGATTGCCTCCGTAATAGCCTTTATAATCGGAATGATCGAGAGACAAACTTCTTAATCCGAAAGGTGTGTAAAGTTTTTCAGAAACGATTTTTAATATACTTTTCGCTTTCTCTCCTTCAATTAATGGATGCGGAAGTGAAATGGCAAACAATTGATTGGGCCGGATGCTAGCATCTTTATATCCATCCTTAATAAAATCATACAGGCATTGATCCTTCTCATTCCAAAAATAATCGGTGAACTTATCTTTTATTATTTTGGCCTGAAAAGTATAAATCTTAGCATTTAATTTTTCATCATTGAGTAAAAGCAATTCTGAATAAATAGACAGGGCATTATACCACAAGGCAGTTACCTCAACCGCTAGACCGATTCGAGGAGTTACCACCCAATCCCCAACCTTGGCATCCATCCAGGTAAGCTGCTGACCTTCTTCTCCCTGAGAAAGAAAGCCATCTTTATCCGATTTAATATTAAAACGAGTTCCTTTTAAATGATAATGAATTACCTCTCTTAAAATAGGCAGCAGCTCTGTCAATACAAACTCCTTGTCCTTTGTCGCTTCCAGATATTTCTTAATAGCAATAAAAAACCATAGCGTTGCATCGACAGTATTGTATTCAGGAGCCTCACCATAATCGGGAAATCGGTTTGGGAGCATCCCTTTGCTAATGCTTCTTGCAAAAGCAGAAAGGATTTTCCGCGCATCGTCATAGCGGCCTATACTTAAGCAAAGTCCGGGCAAAGCGATCATGGTGTCGCGCCCCCAATCACTGAACCAGGGATATCCAGCAATGATAGATTTTAAATAAGGCCCTCGCTTTACAATAAACTGGTCGGCAGCAAGAGCCAACGTTTTTTCAATTTCAGACTCTTCTTTTGCGGTTAAACGTTTTCTTCTTTCTTCTTCCTTACTGAATAGTGCCAAAGCATCTCTGCCTTCGGGGTTCTCTGTAGAAACTATTACACCGAATGGAATACCCTTTTTAAGATTAACGGAGATCTTTCCATAGGAAAACAAATCTTCGACAAAATCTGATCCACGATTCTGTTCAATTAAGTATTCAAAATGATAATACCAGTCAGGTTTATAATAAAAATCCGAATCGGGAGCTGAAATAAATAATTCAGGAATATTATTGTAAGGCTTTACTTCGAGAACAGAATCTTTGAAATTAAAATTATGGTTGATTTCCCAATTGGCATGAACCATTGAATGAAAATCCCTTCCTGACACTAAAGGAAGTAAATCGAGCTGTACTTCATCATGCCCCTCAACAACCTCGTATATAACGATTGTAGTGTTTTCACCCTGAATCGCTGCAATTGTTTTCTTTAATTCTACACCATTGGGAAGTTTATAAATCCATTCAGGAAAATAATTTTTTGAAAAAGACTTTAAATAAGCATATCCCTTTGGAAAAACTGAACCGGGGTATTGATTGGAACTTAATTCAAATTTTTCTCCTTCACTTACGATTGTTTCTTCCAATTTGGAAAGCAAAACAACCCTTCCGACGGGAGGTTGAGTTGCAGCAATTAATATTCCGT
>JAYURB010000192.1:0-3919 GCA_043756425.1 Bacteroidota bacterium | reverse complement strand
CGTTAACGACGTACAATAAAATAAAAATGGATTCTGTTGGGGCGCCATGCATGGCGCCCCAACAGAATCCATTTTTATTTTATTGTACGTCGTTAACGTCCCTGATTAAAATTTCTATGGTACCATTATATTCTGTTAGAATACCGGTAACAGAAACCGTTCCTGTTGGATAAGGGTCTGATTTAAAAGTTGCGCTGCTGGCAGTGTAAAGAGTCAATGATCCTGTGCCATCATTTAAGGTATTGGCTCCTGAGGTTCCATTGTACGTGCCTGTTCCGGTAATAGTCACATTATTGATTTTTACCAGTTGACCTTCCCATGTATCAATATTAATTGTATCAGCAAAATTTGCATTAATATCTGCTATCGTTGCTATTCGAGGAGTTACGCTACCGGTTCCAATTACAGAAGCATTACCCAAAGGAATTTTGTTGATTTGTAAAACACCTGTATAAGTAGAAAGCTCATTACCGGAAACTTTAATTTCAAGAAGAGTGCCAACAGCAAAGGTATGTGTAGCATCAAAACGAATTAGCATGCCTGCAGTTCCGTCCTGAACGTAAGCATTTTTGCTGGTTACCATTGCTGTAGAATAATTAGAAATAACTGTAACAATGATTTTTTTATCGGTAGGCAGATAAGTAGTATCTCCATTATCCTGAAAGCGAATGCTGTCGAGAGGCATTAGAACCAGATTGCCGGTTGAGCCATCGCAACGAACACCGGTCATTTGAACATCTTTCAGTCCGCGGATTTGTAACTCACCGGCGCCACCGTAAAGACTATAAACACCAGTAATGCTGCCTTTACCGGTTGGTGTTTTTGTCAGAGCAAATGTAGAATAGTTGCTGGAGTATAGAATTTGTGGAGGTATAGTTGAATCGCAGCTTTCAAAATAAAGATTTGATCCACTTGTTGCTGCATAAGCAACACCGGCATCAGCATCTGTGAATTCGACATCGTTGAATTTTATAAGTGTATAAGGAGGAATATTAGGATCATCCAGTGCGTAAACAGCCGGGGTAATATATTGCCCCCATTTGCCTTTTACCAGGTATTTCGAAACCAAACTTGCGGGGATTCTTCCAACAGGATTAGTTGCTGAAGCTCCAAGTTCAATGTTTCCGCTATTGTTAGCGATGAATAGGCCTTTGCATTTTACAAAAACTTTTCTTCCTACAGGATATTCAGTGTAGAAATTAGAAACATCAACAGATATAGCAATTCCTGAAGAATCCTGCTGAAGGATAATTTTCTTATAAATATTTCCTGAGGAATCGTCGCCAACAACTACACCTGCAACAATAACATCTGTGGTAATTTCTTTGCCGACAGAAGAGACAGCAAGGGCCTGCAATTGTTTAATGGTATGAGTAGCTGTGAGGTTCGGGTCGACATTGGCCGTTACAATATCGTCGTAATCTTTATCCACGCAAGAGGAAAAAGCGAAAGACGTAATTGCCAGAACAAGTACTAAACGGAGGATTTGAATTGATTTTTTCATTGGAATTGGATAGTATTTTGGTTTTTAGTTTTTATTTAATTGAAACGAAGAGTAACACTTGCAAAATAAGTTGTGCCAAAAGCATAACCGTATTTATTAGGGTATGTACTGATATTACGGGTTATATTATCGAAACGTAATTGTTCGTAAGCCGTATTCGTCAGTTCTTTATTATTTAGAATATTAGTAATGCCGATATTAAACAAAACAAAAGAGTTTTGCTTTAGCGATTTGAATTTATTGTTGATTTTCCAAGACCATCCGCCGGAAACATCCATGGTAAATTGAGCATCACGTTTTTCCTGTCCAAGAATAGCTTCCCAGGTAGGTGTCCCTTCATCTACAAATTCCAGTGCAGAAAGTGTGCGGCGGGCAGGGTTGATATCAGCATAGATATCGTCGAAATAATTCAGGTTTACATAAACAAACCAGAATTTTTTTGAACGGTAGTTTAATCCTACAGTATACGCTTTCTGAGGACCACCGGCTACGCGAAGATTTTTAATGTAAACAAGGTCGCCATTAGCAAGAAGTGTGTCTTTATTATCCTGTGTAATAGTTGTAGAAGGCCTATTGGTATATAAAAACTCACCTAAAGATGCGACAGCAGATGCTGTGAATCCTTGTCCAAGGTTTGCATCAACAGCAAGCTCAATACCGGAATGACGTTTTTCAATTCCGTTTACAGTATAATTAACAAATGTTTTCAGGTCATCGTAATAAAACCTGCGAATTTTAGTAATGTCGCTGAAATTAGTTAAGTATGCTGTTGCTCTTCCTTTGAGGCGCGGAGAATTGTATAAATACCCACCTTCAATGGTAGAAATGGACTCATTGACAGGTTTGCCAACTACGTTAGCATTGGTTCTTGGGGCAATAAATGTATTATCAAACAAGGGTGCACGTTTTACTAGTGCGCCATTTACATAAACATAATTTCTGCCATTGTATTTATACGTAACACCTCCTTTAAAGGAAGGGTTTGTGAAATTGTATTTTTTGGAATCGCCAAAAGAATTTTCAGGAAATACTCCATTCTTAAAATTACCCGTACGATAGAAACCGGAAAGTGCTAATTGTGCAGAGAGGAAAAAATCAAATCGTTCGTATTTAAACATTGACTGAGCCCATGCAGTGCTTTGATGAAGATGAGCTATGTAATCGTAAGCATATATATCGCCTTCATTTACAATTGCATTTGGATTGTTTAAATCCAATTGAATTACATTAGGGTCTACCAATGTTGTAATATCAGAAAACTGATTCAGGTTAACGAAGCTTTTACCGCCCAATAAATCTACTAATTCTTTATAGTAATGTA
Organism: Bacteroidota bacterium; assembly: GCA_043756425.1. Taxonomy (GTDB): domain Bacteria; phylum Bacteroidota; class Bacteroidia; order AKYH767-A; family 2013-40CM-41-45; genus JADKIH01. The sequence goes on along the minus strand of JAYURB010000192.1, from coordinate 1,094 downwards.
AATCCTGTTTTTGGTAAATGAAGCCGCCTGATAGCGTTAGATTGTCGGTAAGATTATTATTATACGTTGTATTGAAGCCATAACTTTTAGCATCAGTAACACTGTTTGACAGCACATATAAAGCAAGTTCATGCGTCTGATTTGCATTGTAAATCTTCTCCCAATCTATTTGACGGGCTGATTCATTTTGGCTCAGGTAATTGGCAAGTAAAACAGAATCGCGGCTTTCAGATGCAGGATCTTTTCCATACGAAGGATCGAAACTAGGCAGGTATCTGTAATAATCCGGTCTTGGGTCTTCCGCTTTATACCAATCTAAACCGGAAGTCTTGTATTTTCCGAATTTATAACTTAAAGCAGTTTTTAAATTAGACTTTTGATTGATATTCCAGTCGTGCGTAAAAATTGTAGTTGGCTGGAAGCTATTTGAAACTCTGGCATTTCTTTTCTTTCCATTTTGATATCCCCAGTTTGGATTATAATATGGGTCTCCTGCAAGGTCTTTTATTTCCTGAACGGAAGGGGATGGACGGCCACTTTTGGTGCTGACGGCAAAACTAGTTAGAGAAATAGAATTATTGAGGCCGATTTTTTTCTCCAATGAACCATAGAATGAATGTCCGTCATAAAATGTTCCGGGGATATATCCTTCATCAGCCCAACGGCGGGCATACGATAAAGCATAAGCCCAGCCTTTGCTATTCGTTCCGGATCCATAGGAAACCACTACGCGGTTATTGTATGTTCGGTTTGAAGAAGCATAAGAAACCTCTAATTGTTTTCTTAAATGAGAAGCCCTGCTATCGATGCTTGTAACACCGCCAATACCACCAAAAGAAAAATTACCGGCTTTAATTCCAAATAAATTTTCCCTTGAACGGACAGCATTGTTAAGTCCGCCATAAACATAATACTCGCTTCTGCCGTTTGATAGATCCGTAATTAATGCTCCATTAAGCAAGGTAGGGGAATTGTCACTATCGTATCCGCGGAAACGATATCTTGCAACACTAAATGTAAACGTTGCTGCTGAATAGAATGGATCCCGGGAGGCAGTCAGCAAGCTTGATACTCTCGAAGAGGAAGACTCTGTT
>JAYURB010000191.1:0-3957 GCA_043756425.1 Bacteroidota bacterium | reverse complement strand
GTCTTTAACAGTTCTTCTGCAAATATTACAGCCAACAACCTTCGGTTGCGGGATATAAATGCAACAGGTGGCGCTACATTTACAGCTAACAATTCCATTAATTTTGGAAATAACACAGGTTGGGATCATATTTATCAACCTTCAGGTATTAATCTTTATTGGGTCGGCGGTACCGGAAACTGGTACGATACAGCACATTGGTCATTTACCAGTGGAGGTGCCGGTGGTGCATGCATTCCAACGCTGTATGATGATGTTCATTTTGATGCTAATTCTTTTTCAATTGATTTAGAATCCGTGACAATTAGTGCAATCGCTTACTGTAGAAGTATGGATTGGACAAGTACCCTACATTCACCTGCAATTACTGGTTAATTTGGGTTACATATATACGGTTCACTTACAATGATTGCAAGCATGAGTTGTTCCGCATTTACCGGTTATCTTTATTTCAATTCATCAAATTCCGGAAACACAATTACCACAGCCGGTAGATCTATTAGTAATACGATTGTATTTGATGGAGACGGAGGAGAATGGACTTTGCAAGATGACTTTATTGCTCCTAATAGCAGCATCTCTCTGAATAACGGAACACTTACCACCAACAATCAGAATCTTTCGTGCTATTATATGACTTCCAATATCAGTTCGAATAACCGAGTGATTAATCTTGGATCATCAATCGTTACAATAGGACACAGCTGGGATCTTGGTAACGGCATTTCCAATTATACAATCAATGCAGGCACATCGACTATTAATTTTATAAATGATCCAAACCTAGGCGGCTACCCTATTTTGAGAGCCGGGGATCAGACGTATTATGATGTAAACATTCTAAATACCCTATCCAATCAAATCATAGATAACAACGGCACCTTTCACAACATTACTTTTATAGGAAGTGGAAGAGTTAGTGGTAATAATATAGCTAACGATGTCAGTTTTGGACGTGATGGTTATATACAGGATACGGATACTTTTCATGACGTGAATACTGTAGGGGACCTTACTATTTCTAGTTCCAACAGTAAGTTTCATAATGTCACCATTGGAGGCAATTTAAATAAATATAATAGTAGCCTCTGTAATTTCAATTGTTTGAACATTGCAGGTAATGGAACTATTAGCGGGACAAATACAATTGATACTTTACAGTTGTCCGCTGGAAAGACATACTCTTTCGAGAAAGGACAAACTCAGACGCTAATTTCTCTCATTGCAAATGGTAACTGCAGCAGCCCAATTACAATCGGGTCAACCGAAATAGGTACTCAAGCTGTCTTTAACAGTTCTTCTGCAAATATTACAGCCAACAACCTTCGGTTGCGGGATATAAATGCAACAGGTGGCGCTAAATTTACAGCTAACAATTCCATTGATTTTGGAAATAACACAGGTTGGGATCATATTTATCAACCTTCAGGTATTAATCTTTATTGGGTCGGCGGTACTGGAAAATGGAATGATTCTATCAATTGGTCTACTACCAGCGGTGGTCCCGGAGGTGCTTGTATTCCAAATATTTACGATGATGTTTATTTTGATGTTCATTCTTTTTATATTCAATCTCAGGAAGTTAATATTGATGCATTGGCTTATTGTAATAATATGAATTGGCAAGGAGCAACTAATGGGCCATTTATGACTGGACACTCTAGCCTTCACATTTATGGTTCAATGACATTTATTCCTTCTCTAAATTCCAACTTCAGTGGAGAGTTGCATTTTAATTCCTCTTCTACCGGAAATACAATCACAAGTGCCGGAAAGCCTTTCAGTAAAAACGTGTACTTTGATGGCGTCGGAGGAGAGTGGGCATTACAAGATGTTTTTACTGTAAACGATGGAGCGATATACCTGAACAACGGAAGCCTGAATACCAACAATAAACATCTTTCTTGTTCTTCTTTTAATTCTTCTAATTCGAATGTAAGAAGTTTGAATTTAGGGACATCAATTTTAACAATTACCAATTCATGGAATTTTGCAACTACAACAAATCTCACTCTAAACGCTATTGCTTCAACAATAAATTTAACCGGTAACAGTTCAAGTTTTTTTGGAGGTAACCAAGCATATCATAATTTAAATCTGCAATCTGAAAACTTTTCCTGGCCATACCCATCAGTTAATGGAAATAATCTTTTTAATGATGTTGATTTCGCAGGTTATGGTGCTATTTATGGAAACAACATTTCAAGAAATGTGAGTTTCATGCGTGATGCCCTCTTTTATGCCGATAATCATATAAGCAAATTAACTTTTTTGGGTGATGCACAATTAAACAGCTCCAATACGATTGATAGTTTAATTCTAACTCCAGGACATACTTACTCACTAAGTGTTTATGGAACACAAACTCTCAAATATTTAGAAGCCATCGGAACTTCTGCTTTACACATTACAATTCAGTCGCTTTATAATTATTCCGGAAGCCAACAGGCTAATATCTATAAGGCTGATGGAAGTATCTGTGCAGATTATTTGAATATTCGCGACAGCAAAGCCATTGGAGGAGCCTTCTTCTTTGCGGGTTCACATAGCATTGATTACGGAAATAATTCAGGATGGTCATTCTCCGGAACCTTTGGTAACAGAACACAAAAAACTAATTTAACATGTAGTGGCGTGAACAGCGGAACAGCAAAAATACTTGCTGCCGGTTGTTCAGTACCATTTACCTATCTGTGGTCAACAAATGCAACGATAGATTCAATTGGTGGTCTTGCTGCAGGCATATACACTTATACTGTCACTGATGCACAATTAAATCAGCAAACCGGATTTGTTATTATCGAAGACGCCATTCCAATAATAATCGACTCAATTAATTATTCCGATAATCCCTGCAACATAAGTAATATTGGCACAATTACAATTAATGCTTCAGGTGGTTCTGGCCCTTTGAGTTATTCGATTGACGGAGGAAGTACTTTTCTGAATACAACAGGAACGTTTACAGGATTGAGTGCAGGTAATTATTCTATATCTGTTAAAGATTCACTTGGGTGTATATTGATGGGAAGTTCAATTGTTATTCATAATGGGTGTTTTCTTACATTAATTCTTAAAGTGTTTATCGAAGGTTTCTACAGCGGTGGTGGATTGATGCAGAATGGTACAAGTGGCATCAGTCAGGTTGGCTGCCTAAATACCGATTTTGTTGCTCTGTCTGGCAATCCTTTTGATGTTGATTCTGTAAAATTGTCGTTAATTAGTGAAGTATATCCATATTTAGTTGTTGATAGTACAATTGCAATATTGAAAACAAATGGTTTTCTGATAGCAACTTTTACTAATGCAACAGCAGGATCTTACTTTTTGAAAGTTAATCATCGGAATTCAATTGAAACATGGAGCGGGTCTCCTTTATTAATGGGTACCTCAACTATGTATGACTTTACAGATATGGCCTCAAAGGCTTATGGCAGCAACCAGCAAGATTTAGGGGATGGTAATTTCGCTCTATTCAGCGGCGATATTTCCGATGGAGGGAATGGCTTAGGTGGCCTCATAGGTATACAAGACGGCATTGTAGAATCATCTGATTATGGTGATATGGAAAATGCAGTTTACTTTACTTACACAGGATATGTTGTGGCAGACATTACCGGTGATGGCATCGTTGAATCATCCGATTATGGACTCGTAGAAAATGCTGTTTACTTTACAAGAGTTGTAATGCGACCGTGATTTGAAAATGGAAAGCATCACTTATTTTTTTGAATATTCCAACAGAGCGATTAAAGTTGGAACTACAAGTTAAATTCAACTGTTGTGCAGGAGTGAAAATTCTGCGCAACAGTTGAAATCGTTCAAATATTTTGAAGCCATATCATATTGCGTAAAATAGGGTCACGTTTATTTTCTGGGGAGTAGGTCCATTTAAGCAAATAATTTCTCCAGCCTAAAAAGGAAGAATTTGACATCAGTTACACCTCTTAAATTCGC
>JAYURB010000190.1:0-3958 GCA_043756425.1 Bacteroidota bacterium | reverse complement strand
TCAATTGAAGCTTGATACGCCTATTATGAAAAAGCTTTCTAAAAATAAATACAACCAGCTGCTTGCCAACATTGGTTTAACTATTGAGGTTGCAAGGAGTAAAGCTGTGCTGGCAGTAAACGCTTATTTGGTAAAAGCCAACTGGGAAATTGGCAGACACATAGTAGAATTTGAGCAACAAGGGAATGAAAGAGCCGAGTACGGAAGTACTTTACTGGCAAGGCTTTCAAAAGATTTACGGCTGCAGTTTGGTAAAGGATTTGGCAGGCGCAACATTCTTGATATGCGACGTTTTTATCTCTGTTATCAAAAATGGCAGGCAGTGCCTGCCAAATTGAGTTGGACTCATATCATTACATTACTTGCTCTTTCAGATGATAATGCAAGAAAGTTTTATGAAAAGCAAACTGTTCTTGAAAATTGGAGCTACCGGGAACTGGAAAGACAAATTGATACATCTTTATATGAACGCCTTTCGCTGAGCAAAGATAAAAAAGGAGTACTACAGCTTTCAGAAAAAGGGAATATTATTACGCAACCTTATGAAGCAGTAAAAGACCCTTATGTGCTGGATTTTCTGAAAATTCCACAAAGCCACCGGATGACAGAGAAACATCTTGAGCAAAAAATAATTGATAACCTGCAGCAGTTTTTATTAGAGCTGGGTAAAGGGTTTGCCTTTGTAGCCAGGCAATTCAGGATTTCACTCCGCAATAAGCACTATTCTGTTGACCTTGTATTTTATCACCGCATATTAAAATGCTTTGTGCTGATTGATCTGAAAACAAAAAAAGTAAATCATGGAGATATTGGCCAGATGAACCTTTATCTTAATTATTTCAAAGCAGAAGAAAATACAGAAGGTGATGGTGAACCTATTGGCATCATTCTAAGTGCTGAAAAAGATGAAGTAATGGTAGAGTATGCCATGGGCGGTATCTCCAATAAAATATTTGTTTCAAAATACCAGTTGTACCTGCCTGATAAAAAGCAGTTGCAGAAAAAAATTAAAGCAATTATACATGAGAAATAAAAAATTTCAACCCCCGTCCGACCTTGTCATCCGGGCGGGCTTCTTTACCACCAAACCCACCGCTCAGGGAACGGGTTTGGGATTGAGTTTGAGTTATGATATTGTGAAAGCACACGGAGGGGAGTTGAAAGTGGAGACGAAAGAGGCCCGCCCGGGTGACCCGGTCGGACGGGGTGAAGGCTCATCATTTATTATTCAATTACCCATTGCCTGAGTAATCGAAGGCTACCAATTCCAGATTTGTAATATTTTACAAAAATGGAGTTTAACTCCATAATTTGCAGCGCTGACAGGGAAAGACGGGGCTGAGTTTATTATGATTTTTCCCTTATCTTGAACGCATATTTTTTTACATGAACAAGCAGTGTAAGAGTAGTTTTAGCCTTATTTTTTTTCCAATCCGGATACATTCTAATCTATGAAAGTGAGGTCTCTTAACGCGATGCAACTGTTTCATTGCCTATTGATTTTAGTTCTGATTTCCGCTTGCACCAGGAGCACGAAGCATGTTCCCTTTCCTGCAGACAATAATGAATTTGCAGACCCGGTCACCACCGCCTTGCAACTCAGCGAGCCAAAAAAAATCGAATGGAAGGTAAGCAACACAGAGGGAACCAAACCTGCCGTAGTCAGAAAAGTTAATTTTGACAAACTTCCCTCAAAACCATTTTATCCCGATGGCTTTTTTCCTTTAGGCGCATCTGCTATAGAGGTCAAATTTGATTTCAATCAGTTACCTGATACGCTAATCAATTTCAAAAACATCGAAGCTAAACCGCTCAGGTTTAAAACTTCATTGATTGAACCCCCAAAGATCGTGAAGAGTGGTTTGCCAAAATTGAAAAGGAATGCGTCTACAGGGATTTTTGAGTTTGGCGAAGATCAGGGCTTTCCAGGATACATTGTTACATCCATGATGCAGGATAGCCATGGGATGTTCTGGATCGCCACAGATAAAGGTCTTTGCCGGTTCAACGGAGAATACCTTGAAATATATTCTTTTATCGAGGAGACCTTTACAGGAAGCATCGCAGAAGTATCTACCATGATTGAAGATAAAAAAGGTAGAATCTGGATTTATACAACTATCGGAATGTATGTTTTTGATCATACCACAGGAGTAGTAGATAAATTTGTAGGATCAAGAAATGTGCGTACTGATGGCTGTGATATCCTTATGGACAGCAATGGTTTACTATGGGCTGGTACCATACGTGATGGTGTATTTATCATCGATCCTGAAAAAGAGACATTTCTTCAGGTATCTCAACTTAAGAAGGAAGATAAAGGGAATGCCAGGCAACTTGTTGAGGATGCTGAAGGTAACATTTGGGTTGGCTCTGCATCCGGGTTGAGTATCATAAATTATGAAACGGGTAGCGTCAGGTATTTAGATAATAAGAATGGACTTCCCTCCAACCAGATAACGGGCCTTTTTAAGGATCATAAAAATCAGATCTGGACAAGTACTTTGGGTGCCGGAATCTCAATCATTCAACCAACTAAAGGAAGTATTCAAAACATTAGTTATGACAAAGTGATCAAGCATGATGTCAATCAGTTTATTCAAGACCATGATCAAAACTTGTGGATGGCTACAGATGGTGGTGTTTATATTTTTAATCATTCCAATAACACCATAAAATTTTTGAATGCATCAAAAGGATTGAGCGATGATGTGGTAATCCGTGTGATGAATGACAATCAAGGCCAGATTTGGATTGCGACCAACCTTGGGCTTAACCTGATTGACACAAAAGGTATCATGCCCAATTTTCTCACCGCTGCTGATGGATTGAGTGGACCTGACGTTTGGAATTTTTTGGAAGACAGGCAACACAGACTTTGGATTGGTTCGCGCCAGGGAATAGATATTTTTTATCCGGATAAAAACATCATCAAACGAGTTGATCATGAACTACAATTGAGCAAAGGCGGACAAATTTCTTACCGCTTTCATAACTTAAAAAACGGAAAATATCTGATTGTATCACCAGGACTGGGATTTGCAATTTTTGATCTCGAAAAAGAAACCATTGCTACGATTACCAAAGAGCAGGGATTAAAAAACACGTTCCCGGGTTCCAGCATGGTAGATAATCAAGGGCGCATCTGGACAGGTTCCTTCGGTAAGCAAGGAATAGAAATCATCGATTTGGAAAAGGGAACTTTTACGATCCTTACGAATGAGAATGGATTAATAGGAAATATTGTATGGGAGATCAACCAGGATAATCGTGGTATGATCTGGGCAGCCACCGACAAAGGAATAAATCTTATCAATCCGGTTGATAATACCATTTCCTATTTGATGGAGAATGGAAAAATAAGTGAAAGAAATGGAGGCGCAATCTTGAATGACGATACAGGACGAGTCTGGCACGGTACCCGTTCTGGAATTTTGATAGTCGATCAGGAAAAAGGACTTCTCACCAAGATCTCTGCGGAAAATGGACTTATTAATCCTGCCGTCTATACCTTATATGAACATCAAGGAAGAATTTATGCCGGCACAGGAAATGGATTAACTGTTTTTATACCAAAACCTAAAGGCAATTCACCATCGGATAACGCATGGAACTACGATCTGAAGTCCTATGGAAAGGAACAAGGATTTATCTTCACCGATTTCAATTCAGGTTCGGCTATTTCTTTTTCAGATAAGTTATGGTTCGGCATTGAGACGCAGGCACTGACCGTCATCGACATTCCAACAGAAGACAGTACGCACAATGTCACCCACATATCTGGCATTAGTATTTCTGATAAACTTCATAACTTTTATACGAATCAATCCATCATAAAAAAACACCCAGCCCTTGATACTTTATATAGCGCTCAAAAAGATACTTTTTTCACAAAAAGTAATCTTCCAAAAGATAAAGGATGGTTGCAGGAAAACAATATCCGATGGGATAGCTTGAG
>JAYURB010000189.1:0-9710 GCA_043756425.1 Bacteroidota bacterium | reverse complement strand
ATAAAGGGGGCAATAAATTTGTCAATGAATTTGATAAATTTTTTAAACATTGTTCCTATTCATCGATGGGCAGCGATTATGCCGACTTAAATAATGACGGTTTTAGTGATTTAATTACTGTCGACATGCTTCCGGAGGTTAATCAACGTCAGAAGCAATTGCGCAGAGGTAATAATTACGATGAATTTGAAAAATTTGTAAAATATGGATACGGACATCAATATGTGAAAAATGTTTTACAGCTTAATAATGGTAATGGTTCTTATTCAGATGTCAGTTATTTTACCGGTATGGCTTTTACCGATTGGAGTTGGGCCGTTTTGATTAATGATTTTGATAACGACGGTTTTAAGGACGTATACATTAATAATGGTTATATGCGTGATATTACGGATATGGACTATTCGAAATTTTATATGGACTCCATCAAAAAGGAATTAATAAAAGCAAAAAGTGATACGGATGTCGTGAATTTGTTATCGCTTATTCCTTCCGTTAAAGTACAAAAATATTATTTTAAAAATTATGGCGGACTTAATTTTAAAAAAGAAAGTAAAGAAGCCGGAATGAATCAATTTGCCTGGAGTTTTGGGGCAGCATACGGAGACCTTGATAATGACGGAGACCTTGATGTCGTTGTTTGTAATAATAACGATTATGCATTTATTTACAAGAACAATACCGCTGATAGTAAGGTAACAAATTCTCTTCGGATTCAATTGGCAGGCCCACCCCTAAATATTAATGGAATAGGGGCAAAGATTGAGACTGTTACTTCAGATAGTTTAAAAACAATGTGTGTTTTTAATCCTATGAAAGGATATCTTTCAAGTCACGATAAAACAACGATAATAGGAATTGGGAAAAGCAAAAGTACAGACATTACCATTACATGGCCGGATGGTAAAACACAAAGCCTAAAGAATGTAAGCTCCGGGCAATTAAAAATAATAAATTATAACGAAGCAACAACAGCACAGCGTAAGGAAGATCCGGTTAAATTGTTATTTAGCGATATAACAAACCGGACAAAGATTGACTATGCCTATAAGGAGAATGAGTATATCGATTTTAAACTCGAGCCACTTTTGCCGCACCGCTTTTCTCAATTTGGTCCTTGTCTTTGTGTAGCAGATTTTAATGGCGATAAACGCCAAGATGTTTTTATTGGTGGCGCAAAAGGAATCAGTGCAAAAATGTATTTCCAAAATTCTGATGAAACATTTTCTCCTGTCAATGAGAGTGCTTTTGAAGCAGACAAAATGTTTGAAGATGGAGCTGTTGCATCCCTTGATTTGGATAGGGATGGAGATAATGATCTTATCGTAACTTCAGGAGGAAACGAATACCCCAATCAAGCAACAAATTATCCTATTAGGTTTTATTTAAATGGAGGCGGTGGTGATTTTAAAAGAGATGAATTACCAAACAATAATTTTTTAACAAGCTCCAATGTAATAGCTGTTGATGATTACAATAAGGATGGTAAAGACGATATTTTTATTGGGGGTAGAGTAGTTCCCGGTCACTATGGACTTATACCACAAAGTTTTTTATTAAATAGAACAAGGGATTCACTAATAAATGTGAGCGGACCCAAATTGAATAAAATTGGTATGGTCACTTCTGCTGTTTGGGTAGACATTGACAACAACGGTTGGGATGACCTCGTTTTGACCGGCGAATGGATGCCAATAATGTTTTTCCTTAACCTAAATGGTACACTAAGTGATGAACCATTAATTATCCCAAACACATTTGGCTGGTGGAATAAGCTTGTATTTGGAGACCTAAATAACGACGGATATAAAGATATTATCGCCGGAAATCTGGGAATGAACACACGGTATCGCTGTACAATTGATAAACCGGTTTCAATGGTTGTCAGCGATTTCGACAATAACGGAAGTACCGATTGCCTAATTAGTGTTTTTGTAAAGGATAAGAGCTATCCGATAGCTATTCGAGACTACGTGCTTGATCAAATGCCTTATTTGAGAAAAAAATATTTACGTTACAAGCCATATTCTGCTGCTACGATTCAGGATATATTCTCTGAATCTCAGCTGAAAGCCGCCGATAACTTTGTAGCCAATGAAATGAATAGTTGTGTTTTTATGAATCAGGGAAATAGAAATTTTAACGTTATTTATTTGCCTTCAGAAGCTCAATTATTTCCTGTTAATGGAATTCAGGTGGATGATATTAACGGTGATCATATTCCTGATCTATTGTTAGCCGGAAACGATTATACAACAGAAGTTGAAACCGGACGTAACGATGCAGGTATTGGCTTATCTTTAACAGGAAACGGCGATGGTACATTTACACCAATTCCTGTTATTCAATCTGGTTTTTATACTCCCGGAAATGTGAAATCACTTGAAAAAATTACCATTGGTTCACAGCCTTCTTATTTAGTAGGGAAGAACAATGATAGATTACAAATTTTACAGGCTGTAAAATAGGTCTTTAAAGGGATAGCTGTTTCTACTAAGCAAAACCATTATTTTATAAAATTTTTTAGTAAAACTGAAATTAGTTTAATATATTGAGTAGATAACTGGAAATCCGTTTACGGTAAAGATTATCCCCGGGGTTGTGATCCTTTCTATGAGATTATTATTTATTTTTTTAGTAATTATTAATGCCGGAAATTTTCATGCATCCGGGCAATTAAATCATGCCGGCAGAGGGAAGTATGTTAGTAATTTTTTCAAGACAGCAGCTACTTCTGGTGGCCTTGAAATTATCGATCCGAATTACTCTGTCCTCAGTATGGCATCTAAAGAAGATTCCTTGCTTCTATACGCAAAGAATAACCACATCACCTATCTTATCCTGTATGACTTACACAGAGTCTTCGGAAATGCAACTTATGAAAATTATCTATGTGCTTTTATTCAGAAAGCAAAGACACTATATGGCATAGAAAAAATTGGCATGGCTTCTTCTTGTGCTGCAATGTTTGATAATGTTGCTGTCGTAGCCGCAACTCCATCGTTTTATTTTTCAAATCCTGACAACTCTTCTTATCAGCAGAAGTTTAATTTCGGTAGTCAGCAATTTAAACCCGGAGATTTTTTGTTTTATGTTTCAGAAGCTACGAAGATGGCTTTGAATACGGCTGTTTTCAATAGTACTTGCGCGTATAAAATTGATGTTTTGGTTACTGAATATGAATTTTGGAATACCGGCACGGATAATTGTCTGGATGATAATGTTACAAAGGATCAAAAGTATCAACGGTTCCAGCAAATGATTGTTTATATGGATTCTATTCGTGATAAATATAATTCAACACACAGCAATCACCAGTTGTATGTTGAAACGTATCTAGGCTTTCTTAATCAAAATACACTTTATTCCCATCAGGCCATTGCCGACTGGATAGATGGTTCATACAATGGCAAGAGAAGGGTTGATCGTATAAGTCTTCATTATTATGCCGGTGACGCTTCTAAAATGTACAGTAGAACTTCAGCGGGATGGAATACTACGGGATATTACCAGACACGTTTTTTAGATTTTTGCCAGGCCGCAAACAATAACCGAACTAATATTTTACCGATAATGAGTTCGGAGTACATTCCCTGGGGAGCAGGTTCAAGTTTTTTAGGTTCTTGGTTTTACCTTAATGTAAACAATAATATTTTCACTGCTGAAAAGTATTATTACGACGATTGGTATAACGATGCTCAAAACTTTAATCCTGCAACTGTTGGCAGTTCTGTATTGGGAAATGTCGTTCAACCCGGACAAGCATTATGGTTTGCTTCATATTTTATGAAAGGCCATATCGATAAACCGGTAATATTTACTTCAAACAGTCCGGTATGTGTAAGTAATGGTCAGAACGGTACTTTTCAATTTCAATATCAGGGACCGATAGAGCAGGGGTTAAGTTTTAATTTTTATATAACCGATGCGGGAAGTACAACGCTTCGTTGCGGATCACTTTCTTCAATTAACTGGCCTGCATACAATTCGGTAACGCATACATCCATCGATTTAAATGCAGCAATAAACGGCTGTTCATTGCCTGTTGGAATTTACGATGCGCATTTAATATTGAATTATTCACTTGGATATTCTTACGTGGTTCCACCAACACCAATAAGTGTAGTGAATTCCGGAAAAATTGTTGCTTTGACCTCTGTTACGGTTTGCCAGGGAAATCCTGTTTATCTCCAGGCAAGTTCAACAGGAGGAGGAACAACATCGTATGCATGGTATAAAGGAAATACTGCAATTAGCGGTGCAACCGGTTCAACGTATGCGCCCAATCCCGCATCAACGGGTACACAGAACTATTCCTGCCTTATTACAAGTTCACTCAGAACCTGTTCTGCAAACAAATCTAACAGCATTGTTGTAACTATTAATACCTATCCCTCTGCTTCAATAACTTTGCAATCTTCAACTAACTGTTCATCTGTTCTCAAAGCTAACCCTGCTTCGAGTACATATTTATGGCACGATGGCTCAACAACATCTACCTATACGGCAAACGTAAGTGGTAATTATTCAGCAGCAGTAACAAGCAATGGCTGCACAAGTATAGCATCGTATTTAAACAGAAATGTAAATATTGAAAAGATCGATCAAAGTAATAACTGTCTGTCTGCTTCAAACGGTTCCATTAAAGTAAATTTATATTGGGGAACAGGGCCCTATTCACTTTCATGGACAGGTCCGGTGAGTGGAAGTTTTACGGGATTATCCGCAGGGAATAAACTCATTGATAATTTGCCATCCGGTACATATACTATTACAGTTTCTGATGCAAACGGATGTTCAAAAATATTATCGCCACAACCAATCATCGCTTCCTTTCCGGCAATAAATATTTCAAGCAACTTCACCGGAGCGTCTTGTATAAATAACACGGGAGGATCTGCAAGTGTTACCGCAGTTACCGGTGGGGCAGGAGGTGCGTATTCCTATTTTTGGAATTTTAATAATTCAACGGCGAGTTCCATTAATGGAATTCCTTCCGGTGCCTATACTGTTACAGTTACGGATGCTGCAGGTTGCTCAGTAAATGCTGTTATAAACGTTCCTTTGCTTAGTCCTCCTGAAATTTGCGGCAATGGAATTGACGATAATTGCAATGGATTAATCGATGACGGATGTGTACCTGCTTTAAATTTAAAAATATTTATCCAGGGATTTTATCATGGAAACAATTTAATGGCCGCAACGGTAAATTCAATTCTTTATCCAACGGTTTGCGATACTATTACGGTTGAATTGCACAAACCGATTTCACCTTTTAACAAGGAATATAAGTCGACGGGCACAATCAATGTTTCCGGCAACGGTAGTTTTAATTTTCCTAATGCTGTCTTAAATCAAAATTATTATTTAGTCATAAGGCATAGAAATGCTTTGGAGACCTGGAGTTCCAATCCGGTTTTAATTACCTACAATACAACTTACGATTTCACTACTGCCCTAAGTAAAGCATATGGTAACAACCTCTACAACCTTGGTGATGGTAATTACGCCATCTATAGCGGAGATATTTCTGATGCAATAACAGCTGCTTTAGGTACGCAGGATGGTATTGTTGAAGCCCAGGATTATGGAGATATGGAAAATGCTGTTTATATAACCTTGACCGGCTATGTGACTGAAGATATTACCGGTGATGGTATAGTCGAGTCATCGGATTATGGGCTGATGGGTGATAATGTTTATTTCACTAGGGTGTTAATCAGGCCTTGATTTTGGTTATTTAAGGATTTTTCTGTTTTTTTTACTTTGCGAATTAATTTTAATCTAAGTAAAAGCGAAAAAATTATTATATTTCATTAAATTATTTGAGAGTTGAATTCACGTACCTTCGAGGGACTTATTTTTAATAAGTCTCTAATGTTAAAAAACAACTAGCATGAAAAATAAAAAACTATTTCATTTTTTAATAACACTTATTTTACTCGTGCAATTTAGTAATTCTAATGCAGTTAATTGTAATTGTTCATTCTTTATTGATGAAGTTGTTCCTTGTAGTTCGATGTGCAGTTCGGATGGATCTATATCAATTATTAGTAATCAGCAATTTTGTACTTCCTTAATACAATGGGGAATAATTTTGGATGGGGATACATTGGAAAATCATTTTGGAGGATCCTCAGGTTGTATACATTGTCCATATACTTTTTCAAATTTAAGGCCAGGTACCTATACCATTTTCCGGCTAACATTAGGTAATCCGCAATGTCTAGCAGAGGAAATTGTCACAGTAACAGGTTTAGCAGTTCCCTGTCAAAGCCCATATACTATCACCCTGCAACCTCCGAGTGTTAGCGGATGTTATGATGGAAATGTAACACTTACAAATACTTCGAATTGTGAATGGCAAAGCTATTTTTTTGATTCAGATTCTATCCTTTGGGCTGGTCCATTTCCGAATACCTATTCCGGAGGCATTATTTCTCTTCAGAATATAATTAGTAATGGGATTCCGGCCGGTACCTATTACCTTCATAGTATAAGAACTCTTCCCAATGGCAATTTACCAAATCAATATTGTGATGTATGGGATACAATAATTGTCAATCCATCTTGCTTTATTAATGCAAATGTAACGCCGGCTGCCTGTGCAAACTCACATTGCAATTGTTCTTTTAAAGTTACTGCTACTACCAACGGTTGCGCTGGATATTATTCTGAAATTACACCGCTTGGCGGCCCAACGTCCAATCCGGAATACGCAATCAGCGGGGATACGATTACTTTCAGCAATTTATTTCCGCAAACCTATGTTGTGCATACGTATCCTTTCGCTTTTGGTATTCTTCCCATACGATGCGAACAATTCGATACAGTAGTAGTGCCGGAAAGCCCTTGCTTGAGTCCATATTCTATTTCTTTTCAGCAGCCGACCAATTATTCTTGCTACAATGGAAATATTACACTTACGAATATTGCTGATTGTTATTGGTTGAGTTATCTTTACAAAGACGATACTACTAATTTTATCGGTGGTCCATGGGATAATATTAGCTATGGAACTACTTTTTCTTTGAATACATTTTTCGGAGGATTTAATTCCGGAACGTACTATATCAAAAGCCAGGTTTTTAACCAGACCTATTTCGGTCAAATGACATTTTGTGAAGTTTGGGATACCATAGTACTTAATGGTCCATGCCACATATCTACATCTGCTTTTCTTTCCGATTGTTCTAATTCAAATTGCAATTGTTCAATAAAATTTGTGGGTAATACAGGGGGCTGTAACCATTATGAAGCGGAACTAAAAAATCTTGGTGGTACGCTGTTATCTTATAGTATGGTTTTTAGTGGTGATACATTGACATTCTTAAATCTTAATCCCGGAACCTATATTATTCACTCCTATCCGGAGAAAAATAATTTGCCTATTGTGTGTGAAAAGTATGACACCATTGTTATTCCGAACGGCCCGTGCCTTAGCCCATATTCAATAACTGTTCAAGATATAAGTTGTTACAATTGTTATGATGGAAATATTACACTGATTAATAATTCATCCTGTAACTGGCAAACTACAGTTTACAAAGATGATACCAGCCAGGCATACACAAGTACTTTCCCAAATACAATTTTTGGCGGAGTAATTCAAATGAATTATTTCCGATTGGATTGGGTTCCGGGAACCTATTACATACATAGTGTCGCCAATAATTTTAATTCCGGCGGCCAAAGTATTGGTTGCGATGTTTGGGATACTGTTGTAATAAATTACCCTCCGTGTACTATTTCCGCTGAAGTATTCACTACCGGCTGTTTAAGCGAACATTGTAATTGTTCAATTAAGGTGACTTCAGCAACGGGTCCAATCGGCAGCCAGTTTGAATCGAAAATATTCTTCCTGGATGGTACCTACGTCTGGCAAAATGTTGTTCCAAGCGGCGATACATTGTCTTTTGAAGGCCTTTATCCTGGAACATATGTGATTCAGACCAAGCCCTATGTTTATGGACAGGAAATTAATTGTGCGGATTACGATACAGTAATTATTTTAGACTCCCCATGTCTGAGTCCATACACCTTTGAAGTACACAATGCAAGTGGTTATGGTTGTTATGACGGCAACATCACATTCACAAATCATTCGGATTGTTTTTGGCTTTCCTACGTTTATAAAAACGACACAAGTAATCTTATATCAGGAACCATTCCGAATAATCTAATGGGTGGTGTTTTTTCATTGGATTACCTTACAGGAGGATTAGAAGCCGGTACTTACTATATTCATAATATTATTCATACTATATTTCTCAACGACACCAACGTATATTGTGATGTTTGGGATACTGTTATAATAAATGGCCCTCTTTGTCATATTGAAACAACAGTCTTCAGTGAGGGATGCGCAAGTTCCAATTGCTATTGTAAACTAAAGGTAACCGGCCAAACGGGGATTTGCTCCTATTACGGAGCTGAAGTGACTACGCTGGATGGTGATATTGTTTCACAAGGGTCGGCTTCGAATGGAGATACAATAACTTTTGATTATCTTTTCCCGGCAACATATGTTGTTCATTCCTTTGCTTCTTATTATTATTTGATTGCAGGCTGTCATGATTATGACACCATTGTTATTCCGCACAGCAATTGTTCCAGCCCATACAGTTATAATATTTTACCGGCTACCGGTGGCTGCCTAAACGGGAATATCATACTTACCAATCATTCGCAGTGTAACTGGACAACGAATGTTTATAAAAACGACACGAATAATTTGCCTTTAGCTTCTTTTATTAATTTCGCTTTTGGAGGTGTGATTTCTCTGGATAGTTATCTAGGAGGCCTTGAACCGGGAATTTATTATCTGCATAATAGTGTTGTTGTTCTGGGTAATAGTGGTCCCTATATTCACTGTGACGTATGGGATTCAATCGTTGTAGGAGTTTCCTGTCAGTTATATGGTTCCTTTACAACAATAGTTCAACCGACTTTTCCTTTATGCAATACCGGCTCTTTCACGGTGACATTTTCACGATTCGATTGCCTGGGACTGTCGGTAAATCTTATCAATCCTTCCGACAGCTCTATTATCTCTACAACCCTTCTGACAAATACTAATGAAGTAACTTATACAGGTCTTGGTGAAGGAAATTACATTGTAGAAGCTTTAAACTCTTCTGATCCATCCTGCAAATGGCGTGCAGAAATGGTGTTAATCTGTCAGCAGCAATACTTAAATCTTAATCTGAAAGTTATGATTGAAGGATATTATCAGGGAAATGGAATAATGCAAGCTGCTGTTGATCCAATATTATATCCCAATCTTTGTGATACATTGACTGTTGAATTGCATCGGGCAATTTTCCCATACCCGGTAATTTATAGTGCTATCGGTACAATCAATATAACGGGAGAAGGGTCTTTTGCAATTTCAGGAGCAGCCTTTGGAAGTTTTTTTTATCCCGTGGTCAAACATCGCAATGCTTTAGAAACCTGGAGCAGCAGTCCGATTTTGTTTTACGATAATGTTTTTTACGATTTCTCTAATGCAAAAAATAAGGCATACGGTGACAATCTTTCAGATATGAACGATGGAAACTTCGCTTTATTTAGCGGAGATATTTCAGATGCTCAAACAGCTTCCGTCGGAATACAAGATGGCGTTATTGAATCGCAGGATTATGGTGATATGGAGAATGCTGTTTACATAACATTGCTTGGTTATAAAACAGAAGACATCACCGGTGATG
>JAYURB010000188.1:0-3964 GCA_043756425.1 Bacteroidota bacterium | reverse complement strand
TCTCTACAACCGTCTTAATAAAATTTTCGGTATCAAGATGCATGCGCTCACATAAAGATTGCTTAGAAATGGTTGTATTTTCCAATATTCCAATCTCGGTAGCCCAGTCAGAATAAGTATTTCGATGTTTGGAAGCCATTATCATAAATCCAATTATTAAATTTTTTGGCGATATTTTACCTGTGTTCCGTTTGAGATATTTATTAGCTCGTGCAATTTTATTTATGGTTTTTGTTTTCAGTTTTCCTAAAATAATATTTTCTTTGTGCGAGGGATTTCCCTTACTGGAGCTGTTTGTTTTCATTAGTCGAATTTTGAACTACAAACAGCTTCTTTATTTTGACATGTTTACCCTCTGAACCATCGATTATATATACATTTCATTGTTAATAACACTAAATTAGCCTGACGCCAATGCGATAATTATCGGGACCGTCGAAGCGCAGTTAGCTTTGTTATCTGAAAGATGAAAGAAAACAAGGAATGGGTAACAAGTTCGTCACAGCCTGGGTTTTAACCCTGATGAAGTAAAAAAATCTGGTGAAAAAAGGTAGTCAACTCCATAATTAATTGAAAGTAAGGGCTAATACTAAATGTTAATTTAACAAGCTCCTCTTCATTTACGCTCCCATATCCATTTTTTAGAATACATAGCTTTGCATCACTTGGTTTTGTTACATAAGTGTGTTTTCTGCAGTCATTCAAAACAAACGTTGGATGCGTTATTCAGGAGGCCAGTAACAAATTTCAAGAATATCTTCTCCCCATGCCAGAGTCTAAATTAATTTATTTCAGAAAGAAATTTCGTTTCGAATTAAACTATTTCTTTTTAATAATACGAAAAGAATATAGTTTATCCCGTAGGGATCTCGTGACAAATATTTCCGTATTTTCAAATCAGTTTGGTATATTTCGTTCAAAGAATTATCTTTTAATTTTCCTTCTTTATTTTTTTACTCTTGATTTATCCAATGCACAATCATTAGCCTGGCAAAGAGCAAACCTATTGAAAGACGGAATTAATTATTCCTATCTCGATCAATACTGGCTGGGAACTCCGGGGATCAATTATATGGACTACCTGAATTTCTCTCAGCTGCCTAATGTTAAAAATCAAATGCAATTAATGCAGTCGATGGGCTATGAAACACTTCGACTTCCTGTTGCATTCAACGCATGGGAAGATGGTGTAGCGCCTTATACGATTGATAGCACACGATACTTCTATGCGATTGACTCTATTTTGAGTTGGTGTTATTTATATAACATGTACCTGGTGATCGACTATCATCATGGAAATCTGTACGACTGGAATTACTCAAGTGAACTTCCAAGAGTAATAGAGCTGTGGAAGCAAATCGCTGCTAGATTTGCTACAACTGATCCGAATAAAGTGTTCTTTGAATTTTACAATGAACCGTATAATATTTCCAATTTAAACTGGAGAGCTGCGGCTGAAATGTTTATCGACAGCATTCGCCCGATTGTACCAAATCATACATTGATAATCGGAGCGAATAATTACAATGGCTTGTACGAATTAAATCCCATGGGCGCATTTCCTGACACAAACATTATATACAATTTCCATTTTTATGAACCAATGATCTTTACGCATCAAGGAGCTTATTGGAGCGATCCAACGACGAGTACAACTAATGTTCCATTTCCGTATAATGCGGCAACCATGCCGCCGATAAATCCCCTTGCAATCCAAACGGTTGGTTGGCATCCGTATGACTACTACAACTATTCATCTCAAGGCACATGTCAGGCTTTACGGAATTCACTTGTAATAGCGAAAAACTGGTCATTGCTGAATAACGTTCCAATTTGGTGTGGTGAGTTCGGTAGTATCAATTTGTACGATCCGCCTGACGGTAGTCGTTGCCGGTATACTGAATGCGTCAAAGACAACCTCGATTCACTCGGCATTCCTTATGCGCTATGGGATTGGGATGGATGGTTTTCCCTTTTCGACGGGCCTCCGTCATGGGCAAACCTTAATACCTGTATGCAGAATGCTATGGATTTGATTCAGGTATCGCTGCCGGTTAAGCTTACTTATATCAACGGCTACAACAACAACGATAGGAATATTCTGAAGTGGATCACTGCTTCTGAAGTCAATAACAGTTATTTCATAGTTGAACGCTCTTTCGATGCAACTAATTTCGAATCGATTGGACAGGTAAATGGAAACGGAACGACGAGTGTTCAGCATTATTATATTTTTGCTGATGAAGAATCTGCCGCCGGAATATCTTATTATCGTCTGAAACAAGTCGATTTCAACGGAGATGCACAATATACAACAGTAATTTCCGTGAGCAGGAAACTTTCCGGCGTTACGAGAATTTATCCTAACCCTTCGAGTAGTTTCATTCATTTAAGTTCGAATGAAAATCTGAACTGGCTGATTTATTCAGCCGACATCGGTACAGAATTAATGAATGAGAAGAATGTAAACAAGATCGATATCTCCGGACTTCCGCGCGGCATGTATGTCGTAAGGCTTTACAACGACCTGGGTGAATTCCTTTCGACTCAGAAGTTCGTTAAGGAGTAATATCCTTACTGAATACACCTTATATTTCAAAATACTTGGCAAACGTTGTTTTGTTACAGCGATTTTGAATGAATACATATTCGATGCGCCCTGAACAATTGTTATTGTATTATCTTGCTAAAAAAACACTATCTTGCTTTAAACAATATTGTGATTTTCAGGATGACAAAGCATATTACTTTTTTATTTTTAATAGTTTCGGCCGCATGCATAGCCGGCGACATGGGCGCTGACAAAATTTATAAGAAAGTAAACAAGTCTGTTGTGCTTATTTATACTGAGGGTCAGGATGGAATCCACCGCGGACAGGGCAGTGGAGTAATGCTTACCAAGGATGGAACAATTGTAACTAATTTTCACGTTATCGATGATGCTAGTGTCATTAAAGTTATGATTAATGGTGCTGCTGTTCCTGCAAAAATAAACGGCATCGATCCGGCTCACGACCTTGCGCTTTTAAGTATTTCCTGTAAAAGCTGCATTCCCATCAGCCGCACAAAAAAACCTACTGAGGTCGGAGCAAAAGTTTACGCCATCGGCAGCCCGCTTGGCTATGAAAATACCATCAGCGAAGGAATACTAAGCGGAAGAAGGCATACTTCCGATTCGACAGCGGAAATATTACAGATAACCGCTCCTCTTTCACCGGGATCGAGTGGCGGTGCAATTGTCAATGCAAAAGGCGAACTTATTGGCATAAGTGCCATCGCTTCCAATGGCTCCGCACAGAATATCAATTTTGCAATTTCGGCCGAACTAATCGACAGAATTGTATTGAGAGAAAATATCTCCTCACGGGAATTGCTTATTGAATCCGGATTAAGAAAAGCCGCCTCCTTGGATTTCCGGACTGATGCATTTTCAATAATAAGAATCCTGAATAATATTCTTGATATCGATCCTGCCAATGAAAAAGCGTTAGAAAACCTTTGTTATACATATTTTTGGTTGAATGAAACTGACAAAGCTGAAACCTACTGCAAAAAATTATTTGCAGTCAATCGCGAAAATCTCCGTTACATTTTTGTCAATGGATCACTTTTGTTTAAGAAGGGGAAATATGAAGAAGCATCGAAGGAAGCGCGTAAATTAATTACTAAAAATAGTGAAGCAGGATCGGGTCATTGTATGCTTGGACGATGTCTGTATATGATGAATAAAACTGACAGTGCAGGAGTTGAAATCAAAAAAGCAATTGCACAGGATTCGACGGATCATGATGCCTTGTTCTTTTTAGCGTGTATTGAAAGCGAAAAAAAGAATTTAATCGATGCCCTTTCATTTGCTTATAGAGCTTTGGAATATGACAATCGTTATTTTGAATGCTCGCTTTTAATCGGACGATTATACAGCATGAAACATAATGAGGAAACTGCCCGCGAATTTTATGATGAT
>JAYURB010000187.1:0-3965 GCA_043756425.1 Bacteroidota bacterium | reverse complement strand
ATGAATTCTTGTGTTTAACTTAATGACATTGCCCTGAGGGTAGCCGAAGGAAGTTCATTAACCGGTTTCGAAATATTTTAAATCAAATCACAAAACCTGCACATTCGAAGTATACATTAAACCATTTCAATCCTCTAAAGCCTTTTCAATATTTTTATCCGGAATTACCCACAGGATAGCAACCACAACAATCAATACATAAGAAATTGTGGGATTGATAAAAGCGAAAAAAACAGCTGTAGAATATAAAAGCAAAGAAAGAATTCCTTTCTTCGAAGTTTTTTTTAATGCTTCTATTAATTTTGTACTGTGTGTATAATGATTTTCTATTACTTTCTGTAAAATAAAAAATGCTATTCCACATAATAAAAATAAGGTTGCATAAACGGCAACAGGAACTTCTGCCTTTGGATTCTCGCCAATCCATCCGGTTGCAAAAGGAACAAGCGAAAGCCAAAACAACAAACTCAAATTTGCCCATATAATTTTACTGTTTACATGATGTACGGTATGCAGCAAATGATGATGATTGCCCCAGTAAATTCCAACAAAAACAAAACTACTCAGGTAACTTAAAAACAATGGCAGCATTTCTTTCAGGGCATGCAGATCGGTTTCATGAGGTACTTTTAATTCCAATACCATAATAGTTACAATTATGGCAAATACGCCATCGCTGAATGCTTCGAGTCTTGTTTTTGTCATTTAAAATTCGCGTTTGATTAAATAAAATAATTATAACTGGTAAATAAAGTCTTGGTATGAGTTTATTGCAAAGTTAATTCATTTTTTGAATTTAGTTAAGCGCTTCGTATTTGTTATACGATTAATGGCTTGACGCCGTGACGAAATCGAAGTTAGAAATTTTCTTTGGCGATGAGTTTGGTAATTAAATTCACAGAAAGTTTACTCACAGTGATTTTAGCCATGGCGATATTCATTATGCATTATTGATAGCTTTATTGTCTTAGTCTCTTTATTTTTTGTATGTCGCTACTATTTCGTCAATTGAATTAAATACCGGTCGACCTTTCGCTAGAATTAAATCTCTTTCTTTATTAGCACCGGGGCTTTCTGCTAAAAGCAATAAAGCGTCGCAAGCACTAATAACGGCAAGAAAAATATCCATGGTGCATTTATATTTATCCAAAACATTTGCTTTTTCTAATATTGGTATAGCAGCGTTAATTCCAATTAGTGGAACATGCCCAAGCTCAAGAAGTCTTGCCGCAGCTTTATTCATATTGTCCAAGTTAATTTGCCTTTCTTCAGCGGTGTCTGCCGAATAAGGTCCTGCTACTCCGATTATCATATTAATGTCTATTTTTTTGTCAAGCTAACCGCTAACGTTTGAGGCTTGCTGCCAGGCACGCCGCTCCCTTCAATCGAAAATTACACTTACTTTGCCTGGCTGCAAGGTGGTGTTATGCTTTGTGCTACTTCTGTGTAAAAGTTAAACAGATACTTTGATGGATTTTTTTGCAGTTTTCTTTTTAATGGAACGAGAAATCTTTGATTTGTTCTTTCTTTTCCTAAAATATTCTGCTATCAAATTTTCTTCAACCGTTGTCAGTTGAGTTTGGCTACCAATAAAGTCAATGTCTAGTTCTATTCTCTTTGCTTTCATCTTTATTGATTTTGAAAATATTTATCAATTAATTTTCTAGCTGCTTTTGATTCTATTACCAATACTCTTCCGCCAATATGATATGCGCCAAGCGTTTTTATATAGTGGTCAATTAATTGTGTCTTTGAAATAAAAGCAATATTACCTTGATGTCCTCTTTGAAAAGATAATTTGCATGCAAACGCAACCAAATTCCCTGCAACTCCTGAATACATTTTTGATTTCCCTTTATTGAATGGTGCATTTTCAACTAAATGCATATAAATGTGGTCTGTCTTAACTTCTAAGCTAATTAATCCCTGAATGATCGTTGAGTTATTTAGAATAGTCAATTTGTAAACCTCTCTAGATGGATCATTAAATTCAGTCTTCCAATCAAATGTCCAACTGTTAGATTTTGTAACAACTTTGAGATCAGACTTTACCAAAACAGATATCTCTGTTTGAAAGCTATCGCCGGTTACCACATTTTCTATCGAATTTGTCAGCTTATCAATTATAAAGTCAAGACCCTTGATCCTTTTCACAAAGCTAATTTACATAATCATGCCGATATTTCAAAGTGAAAATTGTCAGTACTTGGAATCCTTAGCAGAAGGCATAACATTACGCTTGTCGAAACAACCTGTAAATAACATCCTTATTTTTATTCTTACTAGTTTCATACGGCATAAAGCCATTCTTTTCAAGTATTTTTTGTGATGCGAAATTTTCCGGATGTGTATAAGCTTCCATAAATTTAAGATTCATTTCCTTAAAACCAAAATCAATTACTTTTACGATTGCCTCTTGCATGAAGCCCCGTTTATGAAAATCAGGATGTAACTCATATCCTATTTCTGCCTTTTCGTTAGTGTCGGAAAAATGAAATAGACAAATCGTACCGGCGAGAATAAATTCTTCTCTGGGAACTATTGCCCAATAAAGTAATTCATTATCTTTAATTCCCTTGTCAATTTTAGAAAGAAATAGATGTGCGTCTGTAACGTTTATCGTTGTAGGTCTGTCAATGAATTTATTTACCTCATCGTTCGATCGAAGTTTTACCAGTTCGAAAATATCACTTATATCAGGCTTGCGCAATATCAATCGGCGGGTTGCCAATAAGGGGAATGGAGAAAAATTAAACGGACGAGTCATAAAACAATAAAAATTATTTTCCTCTGTTAGAAAAAAATTAATTCTGCTACTCTACAATTACCCTCTTACTTATTGAAGAATTCTTTGACTTCAGCTTTAACAAATAAACTCCCTGTGCAATTTTTTCTAAATCAAGTGTATTGCTCTTTCCCTCTAATGGAGAAGTAAATATTAACCTTCCGGTCATATCATACAACGCTGCTTCGTCATTCGTAAAATTATAATTTGTCGAAATTAAAATTCTGTCCTGTGCAGGGTTTGGAAAAATTACAGCTTCATTAAATATTTCTTTTATGTCTGAAAATATTGCATCGTTTACAAAAATCGGCACCGTAACTGACGATTGCCCGGAAGCATTCGTATTAAAAGAAAGAAAAGCGCGAATTGAATCTGTTAGAGAAGTAAGACAGCGAATATGAAGTGTGAGTGATTCTCCCGGAACAATTAACGTATCGTTTCCTGAAGCTTGAAAACTTAATTCAGCCGGGTGAGTTAAACTGAAATTCGAAAAATTAATCGGTGTATTCCCGTTGTTTTCCAATACGAAATCGTAAACAGCAGGTGTTCCCGGATTTACTGTTCCATAAATAATGGTATCTTCAGGAATGTCGATTGTCATTATTAAGGGTTGCACAGAAGTAAATGAAAGCGATTTAATACGATCGATAAATACCGGATAGTCTACGAATGGATTACGGTTATGCTGAACGGAAAAAATATCGTTGTTGCGTTTTTTTTCTGCTGCATCGGGCGGAAAATTCTGATGCCATGTCCTTAATATAGCTTCTTGTGAGTTAAGGAAATTGGTATAATTCTGATAGCGCAGTACAAAATAAAAGAGGGCGCGCGCTGACGATCCTTTTTGAACATCTCTCGGTTCGAATATTGTGCCATCCGATAAAGATCCGCCATTGCTCCAGCTTGGTGATGTTACAATTCCAAAAGGATGATCAGCCCGTTCGTTATTTGCTACATCATCCGTTGGAAAAAGATGATGCAGATCCGATTTCATGGGTTCCTGGCTGGAAAAAAAAGATTGCGGAAACGTGTGTTCTGTATTGAAAGAAAAATTTGTCTGGCAGTCGGTGCGGCTTGTATATCCCACTGCCTGACGTCCTGTATAAATACATTCAAGTGTATTTTGTGAAGCGCCCTGACCATTGGTTCGCTTATTGTCAATCATCATAAACATGGTATC
>JAYURB010000186.1:0-3972 GCA_043756425.1 Bacteroidota bacterium | reverse complement strand
AACGGAAAATCCTATAGTGATGGGAAATCTCTTTTTGAAAACCTGAAAGAAAAAGGAAATGAATACACTTCCATTACTGAACATCTATGGCGCGTGAGGGGAACCTATAACGATATAAAGCTTGTATATGAAAATGCTTACAGGGATGTTTACAAAAAACTAACCTATGCAAACGTTGTAACCAAGCCCTTTCCGTCTGATAAAAAAGCATACCCTGTTCGATGGCTTATAGTTGTTATTAGTGTGGGTGTTTCTCTGCTTCTTTCTTTTATGCTGCTCTTAATTTTTAAAACCGGAAAAAAGTAAACGATTGAACAATACGATTCCTGATAAGATTGAACTTCGATGGTTTTACGGCATAATGGTTTCTTTTATTGCTGGTGGAATCTATATGCTTGTTAAAGAATCATTTTGGATTGCCTTCCTTCCCTTAGCTTTAATTGTTGTTTACCTTTCCATCTTTTCGCTTGATACAGTACTTTTAATTATAGCTTTTGCCACTCCCCTTGGAATAGTAATTAATGATAAAACAAGTGGCCCGGCTTTAAGCATTCCGGGTGAACCATTAATGTTTGGCGTTTTACTGATATTTGTTTTCAAATTTATTTTCGAAGGTGGTTTTGACAGAAGAGTCCTTTACCATCCGGTTTCTCTGGCCATTGGCTTTCATGTTTTATGGATGTTTATAACGTCGCTTACCAGCTCCATGCCAATTGTATCGCTAAAACATTTGTTGTCACAATTGTGGTTTATTGTTCCAATGTATTTGCTGGGTACGCAGCTATTCAGGAACCCCAAAAACATAAAAAAATTTATATGGTTTTACGGTGCTTCGCTTCTTATCGTTATTTTATATACTATTTTCCGTCATGCAGAAAATGGATGGACACAAAAAGCTGCGCATTGGGTAATGATACCGTTTTACAATGATCATACCGCTTATGCTGCAGCAATAGCATTGTTTATTCCTCCCTTAATTTCTTTTATGCGCGATCGTTATGCTTCCGTACGCGAACGATTTCTGGCAGGAATAACTGTATCAATATTTATTACAGCTATCATCCTATCGTATACACGTGCTGCATGGCTTAGCCTTATTATTTCAATCTTAGCTTTCTTTGTGTATTTTTTCAGGATAAAATTTATTAATGTTCTGATAATACTGACTGCTGTTTTAACAGCTTTCTTCCTGTTTCGTACCGACATATTTATGAAACTAGAAAAAAACAGACAAGATTCTGCAACCGATTTTAATAAACACATACGTTCCATTTCAAACATTTCAACCGATGCTTCCAACCTTGAACGAATCAACCGCTGGAATAGTGCATTGCGAATGTGGGAACAACGCCCTTTCTGGGGCTGGGGGCCCGGAACCTATCAGTTTAATTATGCGCCGTATCAGAAATCAAGCGAGATGACTATTATCAGTACGAATGCCGGTGATATGGGCAATGCCCACAGCGAATACATTGGCCCTCTTGCTGAAGAAGGCGTCTTGGGTATGGTTGCCGTCGTACTTATTGTTATCGCTCTTTTCTATCGATCTTCAATGTTATATGCAACAGTAAAAGACCCGAATATCAGAAGACTCACCTTAGGAATTTTACTGGGCGTCCTCACCTATTTTGTTCACGGCACATTAAATAACTTTCTTGATACCGATAAACTATCCGTTCCTGTCTGGGCTTTTATAGCTATGCTGGTATCTATGGATATTTACCAAAATAAAGTGGTAGAATCTTCAAAAGCAGAATTAAGGGATTGACCTGAAATAATACTTGCTAATTAAGATTTAGCCTTTAAACCAAAAACTCATTAACGTAATATCATCGGTGTAATTCCTGTTTTCTTTAAAAGTGGAAATCGTTTCAATCAATTGTTTGTGTAATTGCTGCATGTTGTGCAATTGAATACGATCCATAAGAAATTTATTCAGGTGCTGCATACCAAATTCAACTCCCTTTTCATTTTCCACATCCGTTACACCGTCTGTATAACAATGTAGCATGGCATTGGGCGGAATAAAAACATTTCCCTGGTTTACAAAAGGTAGTTCTTCAAACATGCCGAGTCCCGTTGTGCCTTCGTTTAGCATGTAAACAACTTTTTCGTGAATCAAAAAGGGTGGATTGTGTCCGGCATTGACATAATGAAGCTGCCTGTTTTGTAAATTATAACGTCCGATAAAAAAAGTAATGAATTTTTCTCCCTTGGCACTGGAATACACTTTGTCGTTTAACAACCGTACTAGCTCAGATAAAGAAGGAGTATGATGAATTAAGGCGTGAAGGTTTGCCTGGAAATTTGACATCAGCAAAGCAGCAGCTATTCCCTTTCCCGAAACATCGGCCATGCAAAAGATAAATTCATTTTCATTCAACTCAATGAAATCATAATAATCCCCTCCTACTTCCTGATGCGGAAGATAAGTGGCATAAAGTTCATAATGACTGCTGCTGGGAAGTTTAACCGGAAATAGCATTGACTGCATCTGCGCTGCCAATTCCAATTCCTTGCGTATACCAACTTGTCGTATTCGTTCTTTGGCCGTGTGATTATTCTCCAAAGCCACAACAATGAGATTGGTAATGGTGTGAATAAATGAACACAGTTCATTCTTCTTTGGAATAATTGAATTGGTAAGTCCGCCAATGAATGCATACGCCAGCAATTGGTCCTTATGGTAAACAGGAAGAATGGTATCGAAAGTATTGATCCACAACTCCTGATCCATTGGATTGTTTTGGATTTTGTTTAGCTCTGTAAGAATGCCCTCCATATTGAATTCATCCGGGCTCTTATTCGTGCCGGAAAGCAAAACGCATTTCCATTTATCTTCATTGATAAGCAAAGCAAATTTTTCAACCTTCAGCTGACTGGCAAGAACATGCTCATATACATCAAGCAATTGCTTCGTAGAAAAATTATAGTTGATTGCCTTCGTAATCTGAAGCAGCCAATGCAATTGTGTTTTTTTGGCTTGTAATTCGTTCTGCAATTCGGTAATTTGCGGTCCCGGCGATAAATTCTTTTCCTGTATAGCCACTTTAATTCTTTCTTTTCAACTTAACGATAATTTCCGGCAATTGTTTTACAAGTGCCAGTTCACGCATCTTTTCGCGAGCTTCCTGCACAGGACTTCCAAAATATGTTTTACCGCCTTCCAGTGATTTTGGTATTCCTGATTGTCCAAGCACTACTGCGCCTTTTCCAATCGTCAGGTCCTTCTGAACTCCTACCTGTCCCCATAGAATTACATCATCTTCAATTGTTACAACTCCTGCAATTCCAACCTGGGCAGCGAAAAGGCAATTTTTTCCGATCACTGTATCATGACCGACGTGAACCTGATTATCAATTTTAGTACCCAGACCAATTACAGTATCTCCGGAAACCCCTTTATCAATTGTGCAAGCAGCTCCTATTTCAACTTTATCGTGAATGATTACTCTACCACAGGACAACATTTTATCATATCCTTCCACTCTTCTTTTAAAATAAAAAGCATCTGAGCCAATTACAGTATTTGCATGAATAATTACATCGTCACCGATTTCTGTATGATCATAGATTGAAACATTGGAATGAATAATGCAATTTTTGCCAATCTTTACTTTTTCACCCACAAAGACTCCCGGCTGTAAAATACTTCCTTCGCCGATTTGAGCAGTAGAGCTTATTCCATTAAGGGCTGGAATAAATGTTCTAAATTTCTTAACAATTTTAATATACGTTGAAAAAGGATCTTCAGAAAAAAGCAATGCTTTTCCTTCCGGGACAATCACTTCTTTATTGATAATTACAAATGTAGCAGCAGAACCTAGCGCCTTTTCATAATATTTGGGATGATCAACGAAAGTGATGTCTCCTTCTTCTACTTTATGAATTTCATTTATGCCGCTGACCATCATTTTATCATTTCCAACTATACGGCAACCGGTTAAAGCCGCTAATTCTGATAAGGATACG
>JAYURB010000185.1:0-9749 GCA_043756425.1 Bacteroidota bacterium | reverse complement strand
CATATATTCTGAATTAGTTTCGTTGTATGAGCAGTTATAAAATTGACAAGCAGGATGGAGTCTGTTTCATGACTTTTACCCGCTATGCAGGATTTTCAATCCTGCGGATTTGAGCTCCGAGTCATTATTCTAACTTAATAAAATGAAAAATAAATAGCTTTTTTAGCATTTGATTAATTTAAAAGTCCACTTGAGGTTTAATAAATGATAAACAATAATCACCTATTTACTTTTAGGGTGATATTATGCAAAATCACTTCGGGAATGCCAGGTATTTACAAAACTAGATTCGATAAAAATTGATTCGCGGAACCGTCGAAGCATCGGAAATTTATTTATCTTCGAGAGTTGTAAAGACAAATTGATCCATGCGAAGTCCGGCGTAGCAGCGACAGTATGAAGGAACAAAACCAGATGCATTAATTGAAAAATTTTATAAATTAAGTGAATATAAAGGCACCTATGGACATCTTCCTTTTTTTAACAAAGTTATACGTTAACTGTAAATAAAATGAAATTTTCATTTGTTTTTATAAGTACTGAACATGTTAACAGGCAAATTGGTTTTATAAAATTAATTTCAAATTATCTTGAATTTGAATTAACTAATAAAGTATATGGAATTGCTATAGATAAAATAGTAATTGCAATCGGATGTTCAGGTCCTTTGAGTGATGCTTGGGTAGATATTCCCAATGGAGCAGTAGATCAATTAAAATATACAAAAACAAAAAAATATCTAGAATTTACTCTAAGCTTAGGCTATAATGAAGTAATTGTTGCAACAGACGATGAACTTATAAATATTGTAAAGAGAGCACTTTCTATATCCAAATCAAGTGTAGAATCTTTAAAAATTAAAAATTTTGATATTACTTCATTCTATGATGATTTAGAATTATTGTTAAACAATAAGGAATGGATTAATTTCCCGGAGAAATAGAAAAAACCACGGTTTAGATTCCCAATTGACCAAACTAAAAATTTAAATTCTTCAAAAAAGAAAATGTCCGCTTCAATATTTTGGGATTTAATAGAGAAAAGTACTGTAATTACAAATGGAAATGTAGAAAATCAAATATCTTTTTTAATTGATAAATTGTCAACCATGAATGAAAATAGCATTGTGGGTTTTGAGTTAAAGTTACGCGAATTAATTAAAAAGTCAGATCTTGAAAATGTAATTTTATTGTTAAAAAATATTGAAAACCATGTTACAGATGATCTGTATCTTTATTTTAGATGTAGGTTAATTTTATATGGAAAAGATTTGTTTAATTCAATTTTAAGCGGTCAAAAAAGCATTTCGAAGAAGCTAGATAATGATGCTGCTGCTGAGTTATTGCTCAGTTTGGCTGACGAGGCATTTATTAAAAAATTCGGGGAAAACAATCAAAAGGAATTGCCAAGTGAAATAGGGAATGAATATTTAGATTACAATAATAGTTAGCAAAAGTTTTTCTGGTATATGGTAAATAATATAGTCACCAATATTTAAAATATATGATGTACTGCCACTACTTTGAACAAATACTTTATTTTTCAATTTTAAGATCAATAGGTATGTCATATGGAACAATAAGCACTTCTAACAAATCATTAATAAACACCTTTGCAGATATCGTAGTTGTAATATCACTTTTATGCGTATGTTCAATATTAACAATTGGCTCATAAAAATCTATGATGGCAAAATTCTCATTTTTTTCTACAATAGTAAAATATCCTTTTTGTAAAAAATAAAAAAGCCTATCCTGTTTGACAATAAATCTTATTGTATCATCTATTGCTTTTTGTTGCCCGTGATAAAGAATAAAGTCTGAAAATTTAATACCCTTTTTTTTATATTGATTTGGTAGTATATCTTCAAATTTACTTGTG
Source organism: Bacteroidota bacterium (assembly GCA_043756425.1). GTDB lineage: Bacteria > Bacteroidota > Bacteroidia > AKYH767-A > 2013-40CM-41-45 > JADKIH01. The sequence continues at coordinate 7,868 of JAYURB010000185.1, read as the reverse complement.
CCTCCGGGAAATAGAAAATAATACCACTGATAATTCATTGTTATTCTTGGCCAATAAAAATCATCTCTCCAAGAAAATGAGCATGGCCACTTATAAATAGCAATATGCAGAGCAGCAGTATCACCCCATTCTAAAATCTTATACCACTCAAACTCTAAATATTTTCCTCTATCAGAAACTTTAGGTCCAGAAAGTTGCATTCGTAATGAATCGTACATTGGAATATCTTCAAACCTATTTTCTGCAATACTTATCATTACACTCCTAGTTCTAATAGGTCTGATAGCAACAAATAGTAAAATAAGTATTAAAGCAACAAGAATTTTCCAAACATTTTTTTTCATACGTTTATCCAAATTCTATTTTGGTTTTATTACTACAGTTCCACTATAATAAATTGGGTAAGGAGTTCCACCTACGCTAGGAGTAGTCTAAGCGCGAGCACCAACTTTGATTAAATGAACAGGCATCAATTCGCGCGGATACCCTGTCTTCATTGTGAATAAGTAAGTAAAGTAAGCTATTTTATGTAAGATAATAAAATAACCTTTTTTAATGCGGTGACTCTACATATATTCTGAATTAGTTTCGTTGTATGAGCAGTTATAAAATTGACAAGCAGGATGGAGTCTATTTCATGACTTTTACCCGCTATGCAGGATTTTCAATCCTGCGGATTTGAGCTCCGCGTCATTATTCTAACTTAATAAAATGAAAAATAAATAGCTTTTTCAGTATTTGATTATTTTTAAAGTTCACTTTAGGTTTAATAAATGATAAACAATAATGACCTATTTAACTTTAGGGCGATATTATGCAAAATCGCTTCAGGAATGTCCGGTATTTACAAAACTAGATTTGATAAAAAATTGATTCGCGGATTGAAAACCGATAGCTATCGATTCCGCAGTTAAAGGATGCAGGATTTTAAATCCTGCATAGCGAGTTTGGAGATTGATTGTTTGATTCCACCCGTTATAACTTCGTCGAGTAATAATTTCTTTACCGCTTAAGAACCTTTTACAAATATTATCAGTAATTAAACACGATGAGCATTTAAGAGTGGATGCTTGCCTGCCGTCTGGCTGGAATATCCACACCTAAAAAACAACGGACGATTCCGATAGCTATCGGAACCGTCGAAGCATCGGAAATTTATTTATCTTCGAGAGTTGTAAGGACTAATTGATCCATGCGAAGTCCGGCGTAACGGTAGGATTAAAAATCCTGCATAGCGAGGCTGGACTAAAAATCCTACACAGCGAAGTATAAAAAGAAAGCCACATACACGATAATTACGACTATTCCATATATTTGCACTCCTTATTGAATTTACCTGTTACTAAGTCAATTTTATGGATTTTGATGTACTTGTTATCGGCTCCGGTCCAGGAGGTTATGTTGCGGCGATTCGGTGTGCACAGCTGGGGATGAAAACAGTAATTGTTGAAAAATACGATTCGCTTGGGGGAACCTGTTTAAATGTTGGCTGCATTCCTTCTAAAGCGTTGCTCGATTCGTCTGAACATTTTTTTAATGCTGCTCATCGTTTTCAGGAACACGGTATAGATTTAAAAGACCTTCGCATCAATTTAAAGCAAATGATGAAACGGAAGGATCTTGTTGTCACACAAAACACAGAAGGCATAAACTTTCTGATGAAGAAAAATAAGATTACGGTCTATAAAGGAATGGCTTCTTTTATTTCTAACAATAAGATTCAGATTGATGGTGAGAAAAAAACAGAACTTACTTCTAAGAACATAATAATTGCAACAGGCTCCAAACCTGCTTCCCTTCCCGGAATTACGGTTGATAAGAAAAGAATTATTACTTCCACTGAAGCACTCAAACTGGAAGAAATTCCAAAACATCTCATCATCATTGGAGGCGGTGTTATCGGTCTTGAACTAGGTTCCGTTTATGCACGGTTGGGTGCTGAAGTTAGTGTTGTTGAATTCACGGATTCTATCATTGGCACTATGGATCGTTCGCTGGGAAAAGAATTACAAAAAGTATTGCAAAAAGAAGGATTTAAATTTTACCTCAATCATAAGGTTACTGCTGCTGTTGCCAATGCAAAAAATGTCACAGTTACGGCAACAGACGCTGCAGGAAAATCAGTTTCTTTTGATGGTGATTATTGTCTGGTCAGTATTGGCAGAAAAGCTTTCACGGAAAATTTAAATCCGGAAAAAGCAGGAATTAAAATCGATGAAAGAGGTCGTATCGTTGTTGATGAAAATCTTCAAACCAGTACCCATGGCATTTATGCCATTGGCGATGTAATTCGCGGCGCAATGCTCGCACACAAAGCAGAAGAAGAAGGAATGTTTGTCGCCGAAGTTATTGCCGGACAAAAACCGCATATCAATTACAGGTTAATTCCCGGTGTTGTTTATACCTGGCCGGAAGTAGCATCCACCGGTTATACAGAAGAAGAATTAAAAGAGAAAAAAATTAATTATGCTTCCGGTTCTTTCCCTTTTAAAGCCAGTGGCAGAGCAAGAGCCAGCATGGATACGGATGGCTTTATTAAAGTTTTAACAGATAAAGCGACGGATGAAATTTTGGGCGTTCATATGATCGGTCCCCGTGCTGCAGATATGATTGCTGAAGCTGTTGTTGCTATGGAATTCAGGGCCTCCGCCGAAGACATTGCTCGCATGAGTCATGCGCATCCTACATATACAGAAGCTTTCAAAGAAGCTTGCTTTGCAGCAACAGGTTCGAGAGCAATTCACATGTAAAATATTTCTTCTTTAGTTATAAAAAACAATTATTTTTTCCTTATGAAAACAGGAGTATTGCTAGTAAATTTAGGTACACCGGACAGTCCATCAACTTCCGATGTAAAAAAATACTTGCGCGAGTTTCTAAATGATCCACGGGTAATTGATATACCTTTTCTTTCTCGTTGGCTGCTGGTCAATCTGATCATTGTACCTTTCCGTTCACCTAAGTCGGCAAAACTATATTCTGAAATTTGGAGAAAAGACGGCACCTCTCCCCTGCTTTATTACAGTCTGCGACAAAAAGAACTGCTTCAAAAAATGCTTGGTAATTCTCACACGGTTGAACTTGCCATGCGATACCAAAGCCCTTCTCTGGAAGATGCTTTAAAAAAATTCAGCAGTCCTGAATATAAAAAAATAAAAATCTTTCCACTTTTTCCTCAATACGCTTCAGCCTCTACAGGTTCAGTAGTGGAAAAAGTAATGGACATAATCAAAAACCGGGAAACTTTTCCGGATATTGAATTCATGGGAAGCTTCTGCGACGACGATGATTTCATAAAAGCATTTGCCGAGTGCGGAAAGAAACACAATCATGCTGCATACGATCATGTGCTTTTCAGTTTTCACGGTTTGCCGGAACGACAAATAGTAAAAGCGGATTGCAACAATTATTGTCTGAAGGAAAATTGCTGCTCTTCTCTTAACGACAAAAATGCTTTATGTTATAAAGCACAATGCTATTCAACTGCACGACTACTGGCGGAAGAACTTAACATAGATGAAAAGAAATACACCATCTGTTTTCAATCCAGACTGGGAAAGACACCCTGGATAAAACCTTATTCAGACGAAATCATTATTGAACGCGCAAAAGCCGGAGATAAAAAATTACTTGTTTTCGCTCCTGCATTTGTAAGTGACTGCCTGGAAACCCTGTATGAAATCGGCGTGGAATACAATGAGCTTTTTCAAAAAAACGGCGGAGAAAAAGTCGACCTTGTTGAGAGCCTGAATGATTCGCCTGCATGGATTGAATCAATGAAGCGTATGGTAACAAAATGAGTGCTTCGGAAAGACAAACATCTCCTGCAATAAAAAGAAGTAGTAAAACCTTCTCTTTACCGGAAAATTTTTCACTGCAAAATGTATTGTCTTATTTTTCAGATCAGGATCCGCTCATCGTTTTAAATTCAAACACGAACGAACAACTGCAAACTGATCCTTATGGTTCATACGATTTGCTAATTGCTGCCGGTAGTCTTGAAACAACGAAAGCGGGAAAGTCGTCTTTTGATTCAATACAAGTACTACACGAAAAAAACGATTGGATTTTCGGTTTTCTAACTTACGATGTAAAAAATCAGGTTGAGAAATTACATTCAAACAATTTTGATGGCTTGCAGAATGAAGAATACTTTTTCTTCATTCCCCGGTTTGTGCTTACACAACAGGCAAACAAAATCACCATACACTACCATGCATCTGAAGCAAATGAATCATTTATTGAAAAGCTGGTAGATGGTTTAACAAATAAAGTACAATTTCAAGAAGCAGGGGCAAAACCAAAAATAGAAGGCCGCATCAGCAGGAAAGAATATTTAGAAAATGTAAATCGCATAAAACAACATATCAGGCGCGGTGATATTTATGAAATGAATTTTTGCATGGAGTTTTATGCAGAAAATGCTTTTATCAATCCACAGGAAGTTTATCTTAAATTGAATGCTTTGTCTCCCATGCCTTTTAGCGCTTATATGAAGCGCGGTAAGAATTACCTCATGTGCGCAAGTCCGGAAAGGTTTCTGGCAAAAAGAGGCAATAAAATTATTTCACAGCCTATCAAAGGCACAATAAAACGCGGAGCCAATGAAACCGAAGACCGTGCTTTGAAGGTTACTTTAAAAAATGATCCAAAGGAGCAGGCCGAAAATGTTATGATTGTAGACTTGGTAAGGAATGATCTTTCACGCACTGCAGAAAAAGCAAGCGTAAAGGTGGAAGAATTATTTGGTGTGAAAACTTTTCGTATGCTGCATCAGCTGGAATCAACCGTGACTTCTGAACTGAACAATGATATACATTTTACAGAGGCTATCCAGAAATGTTTTCCTATGGGTTCCATGACCGGTGCTCCAAAAATAAGGGCAATGGAATTGATTGAAGATTATGAAAGCACGCGCAGAGGCTTGTATTCGGGAACCATTGGCTATATTAGTCCGGAAGGTGATTTCGATTTCAACGTAATAATCCGCAGCATTATTTACAATTCAGAAAAAGGGTATCTTTCATTCATGGTTGGAAGCGCTATTACAGACTCTGCTGATCCTGAAAAGGAATATGAAGAATGTATGTTGAAAGCTGAAGCAATGAAAAGAGTACTGGAATGAATACTGAAACCAATTTGAAATACCTTTGTTCAGAATTTTTTGTGCTTAATAAATCAGCCCGGTTATGTCATCCGTAAAGGAACAACTTACTGAAAGACTTCTTCAATTCATTGGCGAAAATAAACTGGCCGATCGAAGCGATAATTTACTCCTGGCTGTCAGTGGCGGAATGGATTCCAGTCTGATGACTGATCTATTTGCAAATACTGAATTCGCTTTTGGAATTGCCCATTGTAATTTTTCTCTTCGCGGGACTGAGTCTGATGAGGAAGAAATGTTTGTAAAAAACCTTGCAGAGAAACTGGGGAAAAAATTTCACTGCATACGCTTTGACACTACTAAATTTGCTGAAGAAAATAAGTTTTCAATCCAGGAAGCTGCACGTGAGCTCCGCTATAACTGGCTGAAAAGTCTGTGCGAAGAATTTCAATATTCGAAAATTGCAACAGCCCATCACCTCGACGATTCCATTGAAACATTTTTCATCAACATTTTGCGCGGTACAGGACCTACCGGACTTCGCGGAATTCCTGTTAGTAACGGTAAGGTAATTCGTCCTCTGTTTTTCGTTAAAAAGGCAGAAATAGAAGCGTATGTAAAAACGGAATCGCTGCCGTATAGGAACGATTCATCCAACGACACGGATGAGTACCTGAGAAACAGAATCAGGCATAATTTATTACCTGTTATAAAAGAAAATGCAGCAGGTTTTGAAAATAATATGCAGAAACTTATGCAGGAGATGACATTTATTCATGCCTTTGTTTTGAAAAAAATGGCCGACTGGAAGAAGTTAAATGTAAAGGAAGAAAATTCAGGAAACCTTGTAATTCCCATCCGCGCTGTTAATAAAGAACCTGATCCGGCATCCTTTCTTTCTACCTTTTTATATACCTTAGGAATCAAAGGAGTCGATTGCCATAAAATTCTTCAATCCGAATCGCCGGGAAAAATCTTTTATTCCTCAGAATATGAAATCCTTCGAGACAGGATGAATCTTATTGTTCGCAATAAAGAAGAAAAGAAACTAAATGAGAATAAAGAATTTACCATTCAAAAACTTCCTTCAAAAGTAACTTTTGGAGGAATGCAAATATCAATTCACCTGGAAGAACCTGAAAAAAAGCATACACAAATAGCAGAAAGAGAAATACAATATGTGGATGGAGACGAACTATCGTTTCCTATGATACTGAGGCCCTGGCAGACAGGAGATTATTTTTTTCCCCTTGGCATGAAAGGAAAGAAAAAAATAAGTGATTTTTACACCGATATTAAACTGAACCGCTTCGAAAAAGATAAAACACTTATTCTCTTGTCAGGTAAAAACATTGTCTGTATCTTAGGGCATCGTATTGACGAACGGTATAAGATCAAAGCAACAACAAAAAACATTTTGACAATAGAAGTTTCAAGGCTATGACACAGGAAAGACCCCTTTTCGAAGAAAAGCAATACCTCGGCTACAATCCTATGAGCATGGTGTGGAGGCTGTCCTTGGCTTTATTTTGTTTCGGACTATACTGGTGGAAAGTCCAGCATCACCAAAATGGAGATCTGTTTTTTCTTTTAGGAATGATTATAATTGCCATTAGCATTCTTCTGTTGTTTGTACTCCACTTAAAGATTAGCGTATTCACAAGCCACATAGAACTGGATGGTTTGTGGACGAGCAGAAAAGTTAACATTGACTTAAAAAATATTATTAAGATTGAAAGAAAGCGCTACAGCCGTTATCATTTCAACAACCCTGTGTTTAACTTACACCTCAAAGGCCTGGTTCGCTTTTATACAGGCGGTTCAGACGCTTTGGAAATTACTCCTAAGGAAGGTGATCCTTACAGAATAGGAACACAAAAACCTTTAGAGTTGGAAAAAATAATTCGAAAATTAATGTCAACTTAAAATACTTTAATTTCTAAACCGTCTATACATTAACTTAAATTAAAATTTATGAAAAAATATGCAATTTGGATTGTCCTTGGTGTACTTCTTCTCTTTGGAATAAGTAGTTACAATGGACTAGTTGGTTCAAGAGAATCAGTCAATAAATCATGGGCCAATGTTGAAGCCCAGTATCAGAGACGATCTGACCTCATTCCTAACTTAGTAAGTACAGTTAAAGGAGCTGCTGAATTTGAAAAATCAACATTAGAAGCTGTTATTGAAGCAAGGTCGAAAGCGACAAGTGTGCGCATCGATCCAAATAACCTTACTCCTGAAAAATTGCAGGAATTCCAGCAAGCGCAAGCACAAGTTGGAGGAGCATTAAGCCGATTATTGGCAGTGGCCGAAAGTTACCCCCAATTACAAGCAGTTGGTAACTTTAAAGAATTGCAATCACAACTTGAAGGAACAGAAAACAGAATTAACGAATCACGCAGACAATACAATGAAGCCGCTCAGGAATACAATGCATCACGTGCAAAGTTTCCTCGGGTTATTATAGCCAGTCTTTTCGGCTTTAAAGAACGTCCTTACTTCGATGCTGACAAAGGCGCAGAAAAAGCTCCAAGCGTAAAATTCTAATGGATAATTCGGATAGTTTCAGTGAAAAAGACAGGCTGGAGATTATGGCTTCTATAAAAGAAGCCGAAAAAAATACCTCCGGTGAAATTCGCCTTTTTATAGAAGATGAATGTGGTGAAAATGTGCTCGACAGAGCCGCATTTATCTTTAACGAAATTAGAATGAATAAAACCAAGGAGCACAACGGTGTGCTTTTTTACCTTGCTATGAAGTC
>JAYURB010000184.1:0-3975 GCA_043756425.1 Bacteroidota bacterium | reverse complement strand
AGTGCGGTTAGTGCGGTCAAATTAACAAATATTACACGTAACAACATCATTATCAATACTCCGATTTTAAGAAATAATTAAAGCGGACAAGTCAGGAGCAGACTCATTAAATGAGGTAATAAGGTTGTGGTTTGGGGGGAATCGCTTTTCTACTAAGGTTATAAGGTTGCACCCTCGATTGATTTGATTCAACGGAAGATTCTGTAGTGATCTGGAAGTCGATAATTATCTGTTTCTTCGAAGCATCTTATTTTTTATCTATTACCGGCAAGGAAATCTCTCTCTATTCAGGGAATCTCTGCCGAATTATTTAATCAGTAGATTAAACCTTATTACCTCATTTTTTTTTAATTAATTTTTATTTGAAACCAATTCGAAAAAAATAATTGAGTTAATATTCAATGAGGTAATAAGGTTGTGGTTAGGGGGAATCGCTTTTCTACTAAGGTAATGAGGTTGTGTAAGCAGTTAATTTAATTAAACCGGAAATACTGCAGTGATTTGGAAACCGATAAATTTGTGGTTAAAAAAACAACAAGCAATATTGCTCAAAAAATTATCTAGGGATACAAAAATTATTTCCCTGAAAAAACAGGCTTGAGATTTATTTCAACATCCCAATTTGATCTTACAATAATAGCTTCCGGATAAAATTCAATATACTCCGGCTGAAAATGTTTCAGATAACTTCCTGTATCCCAGATTCTGTTTTTATTACGGTCATTGATTATTTTTATTCTATAACTTCCTGCATCGAGGAAATTAAATTCGCACACGGTATCCTTTTCGGCATAAAATTCCTTGAAAACCTTTTCTCCGGTAAGATCTACAAGTTGAATTAAACAAGGATTGGAAACCTGTTTCTTAAAATTTATTTTTAAAGATCCATAATCAGTTTCACTGTGAGAAAAAAATGTAATTCTTAAACTGTCGCCCGTAAAACCATATATATCTTTAAATACTGAAGGAGGAATAAATAAGGAATAACCCGTCTTGCTTTTCCAGGGGTATTTTACGGATAATTTTGTGTGCAAAGAATCCATAAAAGCAAACTGAGGGATTACGACCAATGAATCTTCGCTCAATACTATCTTACTGAAATCGGAAATCGCCAAGGGATGATTGCTTTGCAAATAAAGGGGAAGGTAAAGATGTTGTTGACCAACGGGAGGAGTAATAACAAGAACATTTGTTTTTTTTCCGCGACCTTCAGCAGCACCTTTAAATAAACGAAGAGTTACTGTATCTTTTGAATAATTATTGTCGAAGCGTATGCTTATGGAGTCAGCAGCTATATTTTGATACCAGATATTAATTGTATCGCGTAAGGCTGAATATTCTATTGAATAGATTGAAAGCTTTGATGTATCGGTAATCCATTTCCAGGGGAGAGAATCAGCTGTTGAACTAAAAGCCAGTACTGCTTTTCCGGGAAATTCGGAATATGCTTTCAGGAGCTGAGGCTTGAGTTTCTCTTTAAATAATCTAAGGTTAACATTCTCTGAATTAGACTGAACCAATGTATCAGCATAACCTATCGATTCTTCGCCCGCTGTGTAGAGATAATTTCCATCCGTTTCTTTCAGACTAATAATTTTATAAAAACCCTGAGAAATGTTACGAATTACGAATTCGCCTGAATCACTTGTTCTGGCAAAATAAATCGGTCGTTCAAGAAAAGGAAGAGAGTCTTCACTTTTACGATAAAGCATTACCAGAATTCCGGCTTCAGCCTTTTTATTAAAAGCGTTGTATACGCTGCCGCTAATGCTTAGTGAATCTACTACCGGTCCGGTAGAAAAAACAAATTGAAAATTTTCAAGTTTATTGCCTTCATTATTATCGGAAATTCCTTTACCGAAATTCATTGTATAAGTAGTGTTTTCAAGCAAGGTGTCCTGGAGGTGAATCAGCAGTGACTTCTTTTTTACTTTTGTCTCAGGGGTATATTTTAATAAAGGAGATACTATAAGTTGCTCGCTAAGGTCAGGTGTATAAATATATTCGTCAAAATCGAAACGAATATCTTTCCCCCGGAAGTTGGTGGAATAATTTTGAGGTTCGGTCGACAATAACTTAGGAGGTAAAACATCTTTTAGTCCTCCACCGGGTGGTACCTGTATGGCGCAGGAGTTCAAAAGCAATACATATGACAATAGAATTAAAAGATGCAATTTTTTCATACACTTGAAGAAATTAATCCGGTAATTCTAGTAAGATATTCCTCATCAACGTCATCAAAATCGGATAAATTATTACTATCAACGTCGAGTACTGCAACAACAATATTATTTTTTATTATAGGAATTACTATTTCAGACCTTGACAAAGAATTGCAGGCTATATGTCCGGGAAATTTATCGACATCTTCCACAATAATCGATTGCTTTTTATCCCACGCTGTTCCACAAACGCCTTTTCCTTTTGGAATACGGACACAAGCGACAGGACCCTGAAATGGCCCCAAAACGAGTTCTTCTTTTCCTCCGCTACTTCTGACAAAATAAAACCCTACCCAAAAAAAATCAAAAACCTCCTTTAGAGCAGCTGCTATGTTTGCTGTATTTGCAATAATGTCATTCTCCCCTTCTATTAAAGCCAGTAGTTGGGACATTAAAGCTTCATACTTCTCCTTTTTGGATAAATTATTATTTATAATGATCTCTTCAGCCACCGCTTTTTTCTGCAAAGATGCTAAAATTCTTCGGGGATGGAAAAATTATGCACAAGCCAAGGCAGCAATGAAGATTTCCGTTCGTGGTATTTTCAAAAGTGCTTCAGCACAGGATATCAGGGTTGAACCTGTCGTAATAACATCGTCCACAATCAAAATTTTTTTACCTTCTACCTGACCGGGGTCACTAACACTAAAAATATTTTCGACATTCTTATATCGTTCGAAACGGTGCTTACGGGTTTGCGTACTTGTGGCCTCCCTTCGAAAAAGTGCTGTAGTCGAAAAATTTTTATTAAGTCCGGCTGAAAGTCCCTCGGCAAAACAATCACTTTGATTGTACCCCCTGAAACGCAAGCGCGATTTATGCAATGGCACAGGAATTATCATATCAACTTCCTCGTAGATTGAATTTAATAACTCAAGTCCCATTAATTTTCCGATTATTAATCCTATGTCCTTTCGGCCTTTATATTTTAACTGATGGATTAGCCGCTGAACCCCTTCCCCTTTACTGAAATAATAATATGCAGTTGCTTCACGAATTTTCACTTTTCCCCAGAATTGTTTTACTACTGAATTTTCCTTTTCCCTGTGAAATCCTGTCCGAGGCAGGTGAAAACGGCAAAGCGTACAAATGCATTCTTCACCATTAAAAAGGGGTCTTCCGCATGCAGCGCATAACGATGGGAACATCATCCACAACAAATCATCGGCAGGACGAAGCAGTTTACGAATCATCTTGCGAAGGTGGTTTTTTGATGTCCTCTTTACAACACCATATATTAGGGAAATTGGTGAATAAAAAAGAGCAAATCCTAAAATAATTAAACACAAAGAGTAAAGAACGTTGGTTTATTTTTTCTTTAAACAATAAACTGAAATCTTATTTTTGATGCCGTCCTTTTCAATTATTTTTATTTCCTGAGAGAAAGAAAAGTGGTCTTGTAATTCATTAATAAATTTTTTTGCGAAAATGCGGTTGGGTTCACTGAGCAGGATAATACCATCTTTTTTTACAAGAGATTTAAGTGCAAGGATAATAGGAACAAACGATTTACTTTCGTATGCAATATCGGAAGCAAGAAGGACATCGGAAGGGGAAACGTTTTCTATGTTTCTCCAGTCGAGTAATCTCAAATCGGGAGTTGAAGCAACATTCAATTTCCAGTTGTATTCAGCAAAATTTAGGGCAGCAGGAAGATAGTCCGTCAAGATTACATTTCCTCCAAGCAAAGAAGCTACAATCCCGGGCAGGCCTAAACCACAGCCAATCTCGATAATATTTTTATCTGCAATTA